>DATFVL010000120.1 GCA_035260325.1 Candidatus Methylomirabilota bacterium
GCGACACGCTCCTCGGCTGGGAGACGCGCTACAAGTACCGGCCGGAGGGCTGGCTGCATCCCCTGTTCACGCTCACCGGCGAGGCCATCTACGCGCTCCGCCGGGTCCATGCCGAGCTCGACACGAACGGCGACGGAACAACCGATACGTTCGACAAGCGCGAGCGCGACCGCTTCGGCTGGTACCTCGGGGGCGAGGTGCAGCCGTGGCGGCGGTGGGCGGGAGGCGTCCGCTACGACTGGACGCAGTTCCCCGACCGTCCCGGGAGCGAGCGGGCGATCGAGCCCTACGTGACGTTCTGGCCGTCGGAATTCCTGCGCTTCCGCCTCGTCTACAAGAACACCTACCGCGACCATCGCGACGGCTTCGACCTCAACGGGGGAAGCGCGAGGAAGGTGGACGAGGTCCTCTTCCAGGGCACGTTCATCCTCGGCGCCCATCCCGCCCACCCGTTCTAGGATAGGGAGACGACTCATGCGACGCTCCAGTTCGTTCGCGGCGGTCACGCTGCTCCTCGCGCTGACTCTGCTCGTCCCGAGTGCCCAGGCGGCTCGGAAGCTCCGCGTGGTGGCCACCATCCCCGACCTCAAGTCGCTCGTCGAGGCCGTCGGCGGCGACCTCGTGGAGGTCGACGCCCTCACCCGGGGCACCCAGAACTTCCACGAGGCCGAGGTCCGCCCGAGCATGATGCTGAAGCTCCGCAAGGCCGACGCGCTCATCGAGAACGGTGTCGAGCTCGACGCGTGGGCCGACGTCGCCGTCCTCGGCGCGAACAACCCGAAGATCGTCCGCGGCGCGCCGGGGCGGATCGAGATCTCGCGCGGCATCGCGCTCCTCGAGGTCCCCTCGACGCGGGTGGACCGCTCGATGGGTGACGTGCATCCGCTCGGCAACCCGCACTTCTCCCTCGACCCGGGCCTGGCGCCGATCATCACTCAGAACATCGTGGACGGCCTCGCCCGCCTCTCACCCGACGACCGCCCGGTGTTCGAGAAGAACCGCCAGGATTTCCTCGAGCGGCTCGGCCGCGAGATGGAGCGCTGGATCAAATTGATGGAACCCGTGAAGGGCGCCAAAGTCGTCGCCTTCCACCCGGACGTCATCTACTTCCTCACCCGCTTCGGTCTCGTCCAGGTCGCGACGCTCGAGGACCGGCCCGGCATCCCGCCCTCGCCGCAGCACCTGGTCCAGGTGATCCGCCTGATGAAGGCCGAGGGGGTGAAGGTGATCCTCGTCGAGCCCTGGAACGACGTGAAGCTCGCCGAGCGGATCGCCGGCGAGGCTGGCGCCCGTGCGTTCGTCTTCGCGTCGGCCGTCGGCGCGGTCAAGGGGGCCGACAACTACTTCGCGGCGATCGAGTACAACGTGAAGGCGCTCGCCGAGGCGCTCAGGTAACGTGGCCGCCGAGCTCCTCGCCCTCCTCTGGGTGCCCTTCCTCATGTGCCTCGTGCTGACGGGGATCCACGCCTACCTCGGCGTCCACGTGCTGGCGCGCGAAGTCGTCTTCGTGGACATCGCGCTCGCCCAGATCGCGGCCCTCGGCGCCACCGCGGCGTTCTTCCTGGGCTACGAGCTCGACACGTGGGAGTCGTACGCGTGCGGGCTCGCCGCCACGCTGCTCGGGGCCCTCGTGCTCGCAGTGACGCGCAGCCGGCGGCGGCACGTTTCTCAGGAGGCGGTGATCGGCGTCGTCTACGCGGTGTCGGCGGCGGCGGCCGTGCTCCTCGCCGACCGGTCCCCGCATGGCGCCGAGCAGGTGCGGACGATGCTCGTCGGCAACCTCCTCGCGGTCCGGGGCCCCGAGGTGGTGGAGGTCGCCGCGCTCTACGCGGCGATCGGCGTCTTCCACTGGCTGTGCCGCCGGCCGTTCTTCCTCATCTCGACGGACCCCGCCGCGGCGTTCAGCGAGGGCTGGCGGGTGCGGCTGTGGGACTTCCTCTTCTACGCGTCGTTCGGCGTCGTCGTGACCAGCTCGGTCCGCATCGCCGGCGTGCTGCTCGTGTTCTCGTACCTGATCGTGCCCGCGCTCGCCGGGATCATGCTCGGCGCCACGATACGGAGCAAACTCCTGATCGGCTGGGGCGTCGGCGCGCTCGTGAGCGTTCTCGGCATCGCCGCCTCCGCCATTTTCGACTTGCCGACGGGCGCGACGGTCGTCTGCGCCTTCGGCCTGACGCTGGTCGCGCTGTGGCTCGTCTTTCTCGTCGCCGCGCGGCGGACGCCGCTCCGGAAGGACACGCTATAGTGTCCCCGTGACCGCGCCCCGGATCCTCGCGCTCGCCGCGGCGTGCTTCGCGCTGCTCACCCTCGCGGTGATCACGCTCGACACGACCGCCGTCGACGTGCCCGTGCGCGACGCGCTCCTCGCCCACGCCTCGCCCGGCCTCCTCGCGGCGATGCGCGTGATCAATCGGGCGGGAAGCTGGAAGGTGCTGCTCCCCGCGACGGTCCTGCTCGTGCTCGCCGTGCCCCGCGCGCGCGCGCGCTGGTGGCTCTGGATCGGGCTGATGCTCGTGGCGCCGGCGACCGAGGGCCTGCTGAAAACCCTCGTGGGCCGGCCGCGTCCTGAGGACCTCTCGATGGGCTTCCCGAGCGGCCACGCGACGGCGGCCACCGCCTTCTTTGGCGCGCTGATCCATCTCGCCCAGGGACTGCCGCGGCCCGCGCGGCGTCTCGTGAGCGTCGTGGCGGTGGTCGTGATCGTGCTTGTCGCCGTGGCACGCGTCACGCTACGGGCACACTGGCCGACCGACGCGGCCGGCGGGATCGCCCTCGGCGCGGCGCTGGCGTCCGCCGCGGCGCTCATCGACCGGCGCCGAGCCTCCTGATCCCGTCCTGGTCTCCGGGCTAGCTAGCCCTCACCCCTGGGGGAATCCCCAGACCTCGATTACTGGATGCGCCTCATGGCGCCGTTCAGAGGACGGCCGCCACCCCCCCGCGCACCCCAAAGAACCTGCTTGTGCTACGATGTGCTACATGCGATACCGCCGGGACGCCGTCGGCGTGCGGGAGTTGAGACAGAATCTGAGCGTCTACTTGAGGCGGGTCAAGGCGGGCAAGATCCTGGACGTGAATGAGCGGGGACATCGCGTCGCCGTGCTGGTCCCGGCCGGCGCCACGGCAACGGCGCTCGACCGCCTCGTCGCCGCGGGACGAGCGACGGCGGCGACCGGAGACCTCCTCGATCTCGGCCCGCCACGGCGGAGGCGACCCTCTCGCCGCGCCAGCCGTGCCCTCGCGAGACTCCGAGCAGAGCGCGCGTGAGCCTCGTCTACCTGGACTCGTCGGCCCTGGTGAAGCTCGTCGTCAGGGAGCCGGAAACACCGGCGCTCGTCGAGCTTCTCCGAGAGCACGCGGATCGCGTGTCCAGCGCGCTCGCCCTCACCGAGGTGCCGCGGGCTCTGCGTGGCGCTGGATTCGGCGCCGTCGAGCGCCGCCGGGCGCGCGAGGTCCTGGCCCGCGTCGCCCTGATCGATGTCGACCGTCGGACGCTGGCGACGGCCGCAGGTCTGGACCCACCGATGCTGAGGACTCTGGACGCGATCCACCTGGCGACCGTGTTGACCCTTCACGGGGATCTGGCGGGCCTGGTGACGTACGACCGTCGGCTTGCGGCGGCGGCAAGGCGCGCACACGTCGAGGTGCTGGCGCCCGCCTGACGGCCCGCGCTCAGCAGCTCGTCGGCAGGCCCGGCACGTGCTCCGCGAGGATGGTCGTCTTCAAGTACATCCTGTATACTCGATTTCTCTTCATGGAAGAGGCTGGCGAATTCCTTCGCCTCTGAGCCGGTAATGCCCAGCGCCCACCCTGCTGCGGAGTTTGCACCACAGCCGTTCGAAGAGCCGATCCGCGCGGAGCTCTTCGGCGTCGAGCGCCTCGAACAGCACGCCGAGAGCCTGGCCGCGGCCCAGCATGTCATGAGCGAGTCGGAGAAGGGCCGCCGACTGTTGCCGCGCGTCGAGGACAACGGACGCGTGCTGCGCGAGGCGTACCGGGCGATCGCCAGGGCCATCCGGGAGGACCGCGCGATTACGCCGGCGGCGGAGTGGTTGGTCGACAACTTCCACATCGTCGACGAGCAGCTCCGCGAGATCCGAGATGACCTGCCGGCCGGCTTCTATCGGCAGCTGTCCAAGCTGGCCGAGGGGCCCCTCGCGGGCTATCCGCGCGTCTACGGAATCGCCTGGGCCTTCGTCGCGCATACGGACAGCCGGTTCGACCCGGAAACGCTCCGTCGGTTCGTGCACGCGTACCAGCGCGTCCAGCCCCTGACCATCGGTGAGCTCTGGGCGGTCGCGATCACCCTGCGGGTCGTGCTCGTCGAGAATCTTCGACGCCTGGCGGAGGCGATCGTCCGCGGGCGAGCGGCGTGCCAGCAAGCCGACGCGCTGGCGGACGACCTCCTCGGACTCGGCGGCCAACCCGTGAAGCCGATGGCGATGGCCCTCCACGCGTTCGAGCATGCCCCGTTGGTGACGGCGTTTGCGGTCCAGCTCATCCAGCGGCTGCGCGATCAGGACCCGACGGTCACCCCGGCGCTGCTCTGGCTGGACGGACGCTTGGCGGCCCAGGGAACGACATCCGACGACATCGTCCGGGTCGAGCATCAGCGGCAGGCCGCGATGAACGTCACCGTCCGGAACATCATCACGAGCATGCGTCTGATGTCCGCGCTCGACTGGACCGAATTCTTCGAGAGTGTCAGCCTGGTCGACGAGGTGCTTCGCGTGGGCACCACCTATGCGGCGATGGACTTCTCGACCCGCGACCGCTACCGGCACGCGATCGAAGAGCTCGCCCGGGGCTCGGGCCGGTCCGAACTCGACGTCGCCCGGGAAGCCGTGCTCCTCGCGACGCGCACCGGACTCGGGGCCGGGAGGGCCGACGACCACCACGACGCCCGTCGAGATGACCCCGGCTACTATCTCATCGCGGCCGGGCGCACGGCCCTCGAGCTGGCGATCGGCTTCCGGCCTCCCGCGACGCGCCGGGTGTTTCGCGCGTACGTCGCGTCGGCGACGCCCGGGTACCTCGGAACCATCGTCGTTCTCACTGGGCTCACGCTCGCGCTGCCTCTCCTCACGGTCGGTGCCTCGGGGACGATACCGGCGAGCCTGATCCTGCTCGGGCTTCTGGCCGCGGTTCCCGCCTCGGACCTCGTGATCGCGCTCCTGAATCGGTGGGTCCCGGTGCTGCTCCCGCCGAGGGTGTTGCCTCGGCTCGAGCTGCGCGACGGCGTGCCCGCGAGTCTGCGGACGCTGGTCGTCGTGCCCGCCCTCTTGACCGATCGCACCGAGGTCGCCGAGCTGCTCGAGCGGCTGGAAGTGCATTACCTGGCGAATTCGGACGGCGACGTTCGTTTCGCGCTTCTGTCCGACTGGACGGATGCGCCCACGGAGAGCGTGCCCGGTGACGAGGAGACTCTGGCAGCGGCGCGCGAGGGGATCGGGCGTCTGAACACGCGCTATGGCGATGCCCTGGATGGCGGCCAGCGATTCCTCCTCTTCCACCGCCGGCGGCTCTGGAATGAGAGCGAGCAGACGTGGATGGGATGGGAACGAAAGCGCGGGAAGCTCCATGAGCTGAATCGTCTCCTTCGAGGCGCCACGGACACCAGCTTTCTGTCGGGGGCCGGCGCAGCGCCCGTCGCGCCCCCCGACGTCCGGTACGTCATCACGCTCGACGCCGATACGCGGCTGCCCAGAGGAGCCGTCAATCGTCTGGTCGGGACGATGGCGCATCCCCTCAATCGGCCGCGATTCGATCCCGGCACCGGGCGCGTCGTCGAAGGGTACGCCGTCCTTCAACCGCGGGTGACGCCGCCCCTGCCCGCCGGCGAGAGCTCCTTCTTCCAGCGCCTCTCGTCGGGTCCGTCCGGTATCGACCCGTATGCGGCGGCGGTGTCCGACGTCTATCAGGACCTCTTCGGGGAGGGCTCATACACCGGCAAGGGGATCTACGACGTGGACGCGTTCGAGGCGGCCCTGGCGGGACGGGTGCCGGAGAACGCGCTGTTGAGCCACGATCTCTTCGAGGGGCTCTTCGCGCGTGCCGGCCTGGTCACCGATATCGAACTGTTCGAGCGTGCGCCATCACATTACGGGGTCGCCGCCGCCCGCCAGCACCGATGGGCGCGCGGCGACTGGCAACTGCTCCCGTGGATCGTCGGGTACGGATCCCACCTTCCGATTCCGTTGATCGGGCGCTGGAAGATGGTGGATAACCTGCGCCGCACGCTGTCCGCGCCGGCCACCTTTCTGACACTGGTGGTCGGGTGGACGCTGCCGGCCGCGTCGCCCGTGGTGTGGACCGCGTTCGTCCTCGCGACGATCGCGCTTCCCACGCTCGTGCCGATCCTCACCGCGGTCATTCCTCGACGGCGTGGCATCTCGAAGCGGAGCTACACTCGCGCGATCGGCCGGGACCTCGAGTTGGCCGCGTCACAGACGGCGTTCGTGATCACGATGCTCGCGCACCAGGCCTGGCTGATGAGCGATGCGATCGTGCGGACGCTCGTCCGCGTGTACGTGACGCATTGCAAGCTGCTGGAGTGGGTGACCGCGGCACAGGCGAAGGCCGGTCTCCGGCTGGATCTCCCTGGCTTCTACCGGCGCATGGGTGGTGGCGTCACGCTCGCCGTGGCTGCGGCGGCCGTCGTCGCGTGGGGGCGAGCGGAGGCCTGGTCCGTCGCGCTGCCCTTTCTGCTGCTGTGGGCGGCGTCGCCCGCGGTGGCTCGGTGGATCAGCCTCCCCCGGCTCACCGCGAGGACCACACCGCTGTCGTCCGGGGATGCGCGAGCCCTGCGATTGATCGCGCGACGCACGTGGCGGTTCTTCACGACGTTCGTCGGCCCCGAAGCGCACGCCCTGCCTCCCGATAATTTCCAGGAAGAGCCGAACCCGGTCGTGGCGCACCGGACCTCGCCCACGAACATCGGGCTGTATCTGCTGTCGACCGTCGCCGCTCGCGATTTCGGCTGGCTCGGGACGCTCGACGTCGTCGAGCGACTCGAGGCGACGCTCGCGGCGATGACCGGCCTCGAGCGCTTCCGCGGCCACATCTACAACTGGTACGACACAAAAGACGGCCGTGCGCTCGACCCAAAGTACGTGTCGTCGGTGGACAGCGGGAATCTCGCGGGTCATCTGATCGCGCTCGCGCACGGCTGTCGGGAGATGATCGACCGCCCGGTGCTGGGTCCGGCGGCGCTCGCCGGGATCGAGGACGCGGCGCTCCTCGTGCGGGAATCGGCGCGCGCCCTGGCGGGCGCCGGGCGTACGCAGGCGGCGACGCGACGACGCCTCGACGAGGCGCTCGACGCCGTCACAGCGGCGGTCCCGGCGCTTCCCCGCACGCCGGCCCAGTGGGCCGGGCGGCTCGCGGAGCTCGAAGCCCGTGCTCAGACGGTGACGGCGATCGCGCGAGCTCTGGTCGAGGAAGATCCGGGCGCGCAGACCGTCCTTGTCTGGGCGGACGCCCTGCGCACGACCATCGAGAGTCACACGCGCGACCTCGACATCATGATGCCCCTGGACGGCCATGTCGCCGCCCTTCCGACGCTGGCCGACACGCCCGACCTCATCCAGGGCCTGGGGCGTTCCGCGACGGCCTCCGGGGCCCTGATCCGTCGTCTCACGATCCTCGCCCGGGATGCGGAGACGATGGTCGGCGCCATGGACTTTGGCTTTCTCTTCGACCCCATGCGGAAGCTGTTCTCGCTCGGCTACCGTGTCACCGACGGGAGTCTCGACCCCGAGCGTTACGACCTCCTCGCCTCCGAGGCCCGTCTCACGAGCTTTGTCGCGATCGCGAACGGTGACGTCCCCGTCTCGCACTGGTTCCGGCTGGGGCGCGCCCTGACGCCGGTGGGCCCGGACTCGGTGCTGGTGTCCTGGTCGGGGTCGATGTTCGAGTACCTGATGCCCGCGCTGGTGATGCGCGCGCCGGCGGGGAGCCTGCTGGACCAGACGTGCCGGCTCGTCGTCCGGCGTCAGATCGCGTACGGCGCCGAGCGCGGCGTGCCGTGGGGGGTGTCGGAGTCGGGCTACAACGCGCGTGACCTCGAGATGACCTACCAGTATTCGAACTTCGGTGTGCCGGGCCTCGGGCTCCAACGTGGGCTCAGCGACGACGTCGTCATCGCCCCCTATGCGACGGCGCTGGCGGCGATGATCGATCCGGCGGCCGCCGTCAGGAACTTCCAGCGCCTGGCGGAAGCCGGCGCGTGCGGTGCGTATGGGTTCTACGAGGCCCTCGACTACACGGCTTCCCGGCTCCCGGAGGGCACGGGCGTGGCGATCGTCCGTAGCTACATGGCGCACCATCAGGGAATGCTGCTGGTCGCGCTCGCGAATACCCTCCATGAGGGGGTGATGCGCGCCCGCTTTCACGCCGAGCCGAGCGTCCAGGCGACCGAGCTGCTCCTCCAGGAACGGACACCCCGGGACGTTGCGGTCGCCCGGCCTCGTGCCGAAGAGGTGCAGGCCGCCGCCGACGTCCGCGAGTTCGTCCCGCCGGTCGTCCGGCGCTTCAGCTCGCCGCACAGCGGAACGCCGCGCACGCATCTCCTGTCCAACGGGCGCTACGTGGTGATGGTCACGGCCGCGGGTTCCGGCTACAGCCGATGGCGCGGGCTGGCGATCACCCGCTGGCGGGAGGACGTCACGCGCGACGTCGGGGGGACGTACGTGTTCCTGCGCGACGTCGGGACCGGCGAGAGCTGGTCGGCCGGTTACCAGCCGAGCGGAGCCGAGCCGGATAGTTATCACGTGACGTTTTCCGAGGATCGAGCAGAAATCACCCGGCGCGACCGTGCGATCACGGCCACCCTCCAGGTGATCGTGTCCCCGGAGGATGACGCCGAGGTTCGGCGCGTCTCGCTCACGAACCTCGGCACACGGACCCGGGAGATCGAGTTGACGTCGTATGCCGAAGTCGTGCTCGCATCGGCGTCGGCCGACGCGGCCCACCCGGCGTTTTCCAACCTGTTCGTGCACACCGAGTATGCCCCCGAGCTGGACGCTCTCCTCGCGACGCGCCGGCCGCGGGCGCGCAGCGAGCCGACGATCTGGCTCGCCCACGTGGTGGTCGTCGAAGGCGAGACGGTCGGCGGCTTAGAATGGGAAACCGACCGCGCTCGGTTCCTCGGCCGCGGCCGCGGGATCCGGACACCGGCCTCGGTGATCGACGGCCGGCCGCTCTCCAACACCGTCGGCGCGGTGCTCGATCCGATCGTCAGCCTTCGACGCCGCGTACGGCTTCCGCCGGGCACGAGCGTCCACGTCACCTTTTCGACGCTGGTCGCGCCGTCGCGCGAGGAGGTGGTCGACCTCGCCGACAAGTATCGCGACCCGGCGACCTTCGAGCGGGTGGCCACGCTGGCGTGGACCCAGGCCCAGGTTCAGCTCCGCCATCTCGGCGTCGGGCCCGATGAGGCCCACCTCTTTCAGAGCCTCGCCGGCCGCATTCTCCACTCGGACCGGACGCTGCGGCCCTCCACGGGCGTGCTGACGCGCCACGCGGGCGGTCCCGCCGCCCTGTGGGCGCACGGGATTTCGGGTGACATCCCGATCGTCCTGGTCCGGATCGACGAGCCCGACGATGTGGGAATCGTGCGACAACTGCTCCGCGCCCACGAGTACTGGCGGCTGAAGCGGCTTGCGGTCGATCTGGTGATCCTGAACGAGCGGGCCCCGTCCTATGTTCAGGATCTGCAGGCATTGCTGGAGGCGCTGGTCCGGACGAGCCAGTCGGCGGAGCACCACGAGGGACACGCGCCGCACGGGAGCGTGTTCATCTTGCGGGGTGACCGCGTGACGGCGTCACAACGCGACGTCCTCCAGGCCGCCGCGCGCGCGGTGCTGTGGAGCCGGCGCGGGACGCTGGCCGAACAGGTCATGCGCGCGGAGCGACCCGAGACCGCTGCGGTCGCTCACCCGCCGCGCCACGCCGCGACGAAGCCGCCCGCCGACGTTGCGCCGCCGCGGCCGGCGCTCGAGTCCTTCAACGGCCTGGGCGGCTTTGCGGCGGAGGGACGGGAGTATGTGACCATCCTCGGTGAGGGAGAGTGGACGCCGGCGCCCTGGATCAACGTGATCGCGAATCCGGCCTTCGGCTTCCAGGTGTCCGAGTCGGGCTCGGGCTATACGTGGTCGCTCAACAGTCACGAACGCCAGCTGACCGCGTGGTCGAACGATCCGGTGAGCGACCCGCCGGGCGAAACGATCTACATCCGGGATGAAGAGAGTGGCGAGCTGTGGGGCCCGACGGCGCTCCCGATTCGCGAGGAGACCGGAGCCTACGTGGCCCGCCACGGGCAAGGCTACAGTCGGTTCGAACGCGTCTCCCACGGTGTCTCGCTCGAGCTGCTGCAGTTCGTGCCGCTCGACGACCCGATCAAGGTCTCCCGCCTCACGCTGAAGAACCAGTCGGGCCGGTCACGACGACTGTCCGTGACCGCGTATGTCGAATGGGTCCTCGGCGCGTCACGGAGCGCCGCCGCACCGTTCACCGTCACCGAGATCGATCCGGATACCGGCGCGATGCTCGCGCGCAACGGCTGGAGCAGTGACTTCGGCACGCGCGTGGCGTTCGCCGACCTGCGCGGGGCTCAGACGGCGTGGACGGGTGACCGGACGGAATTCCTCGGGCGTCACGGCACGCCCGAGCGCCCGGCGGCGCTCGAGCGAGGAGCCCGGCTCTCGGGACGGGTCGGCGCCGGCCTCGACCCGTGCGGCGCCCTCCAGGCGAGCGTCGAGCTGCCGGCCGGCGGACTTGCCGAGGTCGTGTTCCTCCTCGGCGAGACGGCGACCCGGGAAGAGGCGAGGGGATTGATCGCGCGGTACCGGACGGCCGACCTCGATGGGGCCCTGCGGGCCGTCGCGGAGCGCTGGGACGACGTGCTCGGCACGGTCCAGGTGACGACGCCCGACCGGTCCATGGACATGCTGCTCAACCGCTGGCTGCTCTACCAGACGCTCGCCTGTCGCGTCTGGGCGCGGTCGGCGTTCTATCAGGCCAGCGGCGCCTACGGCTTTCGCGATCAGCTTCAGGACGTGATGGCCCTCACGGTGTCCAGGCGCGACCTCGCGCGTCAGCACGTGCTTCGGGCCGCCGCGCGGCAGTTCGTCGAGGGCGACGTCCAGCACTGGTGGCACCCGCTGACAGGTCGCGGCGTTCGGACGCGCATCTCCGACGATCTGCTCTGGCTTCCGTACGTGGTTCTCCGGTATCTCGAGGTTACCGAGGACGCGGGCCTCCTCGACGAGATCGTTCCGTTCCTCGCGGGGCCGCTCCTCGCCGCCGGGCAGTCCGAGTCGTATTTCGAGCCGCGCGTGTCCGGAGAGCGGGGCACGCTGTTCGAGCACTGCGCCCGCGCGCTCGACCGCAGCCTGTCGGTCGGGAGCCACGGTCTCCCGTTGATGGGGACCGGGGACTGGAACGACGGGATGAACCTCGTGGGCGCCGAGGGGAAGGGGGAGAGCGTCTGGCTCGGCTGGTTCCTTCAGACGATCCTGAGGGAGTGGGCGGAGCTGGCCGACGCGCGCGGGGAGGGGAAGCGCGCGACGACGTGGCGCTGGCACGCCGGCGCGCTGAAAGAATCGCTCGAACGAGAGGCCTGGGACGGCGAGTGGTATCGGCGCGCGTACTTCGACGACGGCACGCCGCTCGGATCCGCGGCCAACGACGCCTGCCGCATCGATTCGATCGCCCAATCGTGGGGCGTGATCTCGGGAGCCGCCGAGGCGGCTCGGGGACGGCGCGCCATGGCGGCGGTCGAGGAATACCTCGTCCGCCGGGATGCCGGCCTCGTGTTGCTCCTGGCGCCGCCGTTCGACCGCACCCTCCTGGAGCCCGGCTACATCAGAGGGTATCTGCCGGGCGTCCGAGAGAACGGCGGCCAATACACCCACGCAGCGCTCTGGTCGGTCATCGCCTTCGCCACGCTCGGTGACGGAGACAGGGCCGCCGAGCTCTTCGCGATCCTGAACCCGATCAACCACACCAGCACGCCGGCCGGCATTCACCGCTACAAGGTCGAGCCCTACGTCCTCGCCGGGGACGTCTATGCCGAACCCCCGCACGTCGGCCGCGGGGGCTGGACGTGGTACACGGGGTCCGCGGGGTGGATGTATCGAGCCGGCCTCGAGTGGATTCTCGGATTCCGGTTACGTGGCAAGCGGCTCGTGGTCGATCCTTGTATCCCGCGTGCGTGGCAGGGCTTCACCATCGCGTTCCGCTATGACTCTACGCGCTACGACATCGTCGTCGAGAACCCGCAGGGCGTGACTCGGGGAGTGTCGTCCGTGGAGGTCGATGGCGTGCCGTACGACGGCCAGGCGAGTATCCCGCTCGCCGATGACCAGAAGAGACACCGGATCCGGATCGTTCTCGGCTAGTTCGCCGTCACATCAGACCTCGTCGTTGGCATCCCCATCCGCCGCAACCACCGGAAATGCGACGCCAGACCCGCCCGGAATGACCTGTGCTCCGTGTACTTGATCCCGAACTCTCGACAGGTCTCTTCCACGAGTCTCGAGATCGCAGGGTAATTGACGTGGCACAGCCGGGGGAAGAGGTGGTGCTCGATCTGGAAATTCAAGCCGCCGATGAGCCATCCGACAACTCGGCCCCGCCGCGCGAAGTCCACGGTAGTCTCCGCCTGATGGATGGCCCACGCGTGCTCGACGCGCCCAGTTTCCTCCCCGGGCAGCGGAAACTCCGCCTCTTCCACGCAATGGGCGAGCTGAAACACCACACTGAGGGTCATACCCGCCACCAGCCCGGCGACCACGTAGTAGAGCAAGACGACCCCGATGGAGTGGAACAGCAGCGGGATCCCGAAGGCCATGGTGAAGAAGACCGCTTTGCCGGCTATGAAGGTCACCAGCTCCCGGCCTTTCGGGGTCGGGAACGGCTGATTGCTGATGCGACCGCTGATGAGCTTCCGGAAATCGTCGAGAAGCTGCCACTTGATGGCCAGCAACCCGTACAGCGGCCAGAGGTAGAGGTGCTGCCACCGGTGATACGGGAGACGCCGTTGATGCGGGGTCAGCCGGGCGAGGAGCCCGACATCGATGTCGGTGTCATGGCCCGTGAGATTGACATATGTGTGATGCAGGACGACGTGCTTCCACCGCCACAGGTGAGAGCTCCCGCCGATCAACTCCAGCGTCATCGCCGTGAGTTTGTTGACCCAGGGATGATTGGAATAGGCCTGATGGCCACCGTCGTGCTGGATATTGAAGCCAATCCCGGCCGCCGAGAGGCCGAGCAGCACGGCCAGCAGGAGGCCCTGCCACCACGTCTGGTCCACGAAGACCAGCAGCGTATACAGCACCGCGAACCCGGCGAGGAGGATGGCCGTCTTCAAGTACATCTGCCAGCAGTCGCGTGGCCGGCGACCGGTGGTTCGGAAATACTCCTCGACCCGACGCCGCAGCTCGAGCTGGAAGGCGTTGTCGTTCGCAAATTTCGGCTGCTGCCGCGGCCGGGCGATCAGGACGGACATTCTGTTCCAGTTTAATCGATGTCGGGCGCCGTAGCGATCTCATTTCTTGATAAGAAGGTCGAGCCCATCGGCGCATGCTCGCGCTACAGCATAGCCAGCCTTTTGTTGCCCCGGCATCTTATCCCAGCCGCCTTTTTCAATGACTTCGGCTCTCTGCCAGCTGCTTACTTCCCCGAGTTCTTTAAGTTTCTTTTCATGGTTCGGTTGCTTCATAAATTGGGCGACGCAGATCGCCGCCTGACTCGCCAAGACCGCCTCTTTGCTCATCGTCTGGGTCGTGCCGGAGGTTGTCCAGCCACCCCACGCAAAGCCGACGATCATTGCGATGACCGCCCCACAAATAAGGCCCCAAACTCCATACTTAACCTTCGCGGCAGTCTCTAGCTTCATTGACAAGACCTCCTGTACCGGGATTCCCGATATCACGTCGGACGCCACGCGAGTCGATCGATGCACCCGAGGATCTTCCCAAACAGGCGCTGCGTCAAGTGGCTCCCACGCTCTCGACAGCAGTAGGACCACGGTCCACTAGCTCGACCGCCTGCCGAGAGATCGAGCAACGGGACCCGCCGTCAGCCGTCGAGATCGAGCAGCAGCGCCGCGTGGTCACTGAGGGGACTCGTCCGCCGTCGCGGTCGCCGGCCCCACGCGTGCCGGACGTCGCGGAGACGCGGGCGCAGGGCATGATTGACGAAGGCCTGGTCGATCCGAAAGCCGTTGCCCCGGTTCGGCGAGTACCAGGTGTACGCGCGCGTCCTGCCGCGCACGAGCCTGAACGCGTCGAGCCATCCCAGGCGCTCGAGCGTCGTGAGCCAGGCCGCTTCTCGCGGTCCGAACACCGGGGTCTCCTCGTCGATGTCCGGGAGGCCGGAGTTCGTGTCACCGAGCACCAGCGCCGGACCGCGCCGCCAGCGGCCGAGCACCCCGAGCACCGCCGAATAGAACACGTCCTTCCGGCCGGTCGCGCGGTTCGGGACGTGCATCGCGCCCAGCATCAGCGAGCGCGGCGCCTCGACGGCGGCCAGCAGCCACCGGCCCGGCTCGTCCGGCTCTGCGCCCAGGCGGACACGGCGCAGCGGCCAGCGCGCGGCGACGAGCAGACGGTTGACGCCGGGCCGCGCGGGATCGGCCGTCGTGCATTGATGCGCGAGCCCCGCGGCGGCCAGCGCGCGCGACAGCTCGACGCTCGGCGGGGTCGCGCGGAATTCGCACAACGCCACGACGTCCGGGGCCCAGGCCTCGAGCTGGCGGGTGATGCCCGCGACCCGACTGCCGCCGCCGGCCCGGATGTTCCAAGAGACGATTCGCATGGCGGCCCGGACCGACCGGGGCGACGTCCCGCGAGAGCTCTCAGTAGCTCTTCGGCAGGCCCAGCACGTGCTCCGAGAGATAGTTGAGCACCATCTGCTGGGAGACCGGCGCGATCTTGTAGAGGCGGATCTCGCGCCAGAGCCGCTCGACGTGGAACTCCTTGGCGTAGCCGTAGCCGCCGTGGGTCTGGAGCGCCGCGTCGCACGCCTCGAAGCCCGCGTCGGCGGCCATGAGCTTCGCCGTGTTCGCCTCGGCGCCGCAGGGCCGGCCGCCGTCGAAGAGCCACGCGGCCTTCAGGCACATGAGCTCCGCCGTCTCGAGCTTCGCCCACGCGAGCGCGAGCGGATGGGCGATCGCCTGGTTCTGGCCGATCGGCCGGTCGAAGACGACGCGCTCCTTGGCGTACTGGACGGCGCGCTCGAGCGCCGCGCGCCCGATGCCGACCGCCTCGATGCCGGTGAAGATGCGCTCGGGGTTCAGCGAGTCGAGGAGGTGGTAGAAGCCGCGGTCCGGCTGGCCGACGACGTCCGCCTCGGGGATCTCGAGGCCGTCGATGAAGATCTCGTTCGAGTCCACCGCCGCGCGGCCGAGCTTCTCGATCTCGCGCACGGTGATCTTCGCGCGGTCGAACGCGGTGAAGAAGAGCGTCAGCCCGCCGAAGGGCTTCGCCGGATCGCGCGGCGCGGTGCGCGCGAGCAGCAGGATGTGGGTCGCCTGGCGCGCGTTCGTGTTCCAGACCTTGCGGCCGTTGACGACGTAGCGGCCGCCCGTCCGCTCGGCGCGGGTCTGGATGCGCGAGGTGTCGGTCCCCGCGTTCGGCTCGGTGACGCCGAACGACATGACGATCTCGCCCGTCGCGATCCGCGGCAGGTACGTCCGCTTGAGCGCCTCCGACCCGTGCTTGATGAGCGGCATCGGCGGGAACAGGTAGAAGTGGATCGGCGAGGCGCCGGACGTCCCGGCGCCGGCCGCGCAGATCTCGTGGAGCATCAGCGAGGCCTCGGTGACGCCGAGCCCCGAGCCGCCGTACTCCTCCGGGATGATCATCCCGAGCCAGCCCGCCTGGGCGAACTTCTTCACCCAGTCCCAGGGGTATTCGGCCTTCTTGTCCTTCTCGAGCCAGTAGTCAAGGGAGAACGAGCGCGCGAGCGCCGCCACTTCCTTGCGGATCAGCTCCTGCTGCTCCGTGAGCTGGAAGTCCATCGGGCGCATTGTAGCCCATGAGCCGGGTTCGGAGGTGGGGCTGCGGCTCCCCTTCCGCGACCCCTGGCTTCGGCGTGTGAGCTCGCGGGGCGCGGCGGACTCGCCTTCTGAGACCCGTAGCTGCTGGGGGTTGACCGGACGTTGCGCTTTCGCGAGTTGCCCCTGCGGGTAGCGAATAGCGTGGTCGAAGAAGGCGAGCCCGCCGCGCCCCGCCGAGCCCGAGCGCGGGGTGCTAGAATGTCGCGCGATGAGCGTCCGCGAGCTCCACGCGCTGCAGAACGGCTTCATCGGCTTCGAGCGC
>DATFVL010000121.1 GCA_035260325.1 Candidatus Methylomirabilota bacterium
GCCAGCGGACGACCGAGAACATCCTGCCGCTGGTGGTGCCCAACGAGCAGCTCGTGCCCGGCGTCGCCGCGTGGTTCGCCACGGTGTGCCGCGAGTGTCCGGCGGGCTGCGGCGTGCTCGCGCGGAACCGTGAGGGGCGCGTGGTGAAGCTCGAGGGAAACCCCGACCATCCCGTGAACCACGGCGCGCTGTGCGTGCGCGGCCAGGCGGCGCTCCAGGGCCTCTACCATCCCGACCGCTTCGACGGGCCGGGCACGCCCGACGGACGCGGCGGGAAGCGCCTGGGCTGGGAGGCGGCGCTCAAGCAGGTGAGCGACAGGCTCGCCGAGCTCCGGAAGGCGGGGCAGGGGCGCGCGGTCGCCGTCGTCACGCAGCTCGAGAACGGCAGCCTCGGCGCGCTCCTCGACACGTGGGGCCGGACGCTCGGGGCCCGGCCGCGCGTGACACTCGAGCCCTTCGGCTACGAGGCGATCCGCGAGGCGAACCGGATCGTCTTCGGGCGGAGCGCGATCCCGTACCACGCGTTCGAGGACGCCGAGGTGGTGCTCTCGTTCGGCGCGGACTTCCTCGAGACGTGGCTGTCGAACGTGGCCCACGCGCGCGGCTTCGGGCGCATGCACACCTTCCGCGACGGCCGCGCCGGCACGTTCATCCACGTCGAGCCCCGGCAGTC
Organism: Candidatus Methylomirabilota bacterium; assembly: GCA_035260325.1. Lineage (NCBI taxonomy): Bacteria > Methylomirabilota (SeqCode) > Candidatus Methylomirabilota bacterium. The sequence goes on from DATFVL010000121.1 coordinate 674, forward strand.
CCTCACGGCCTCGAACGCCGACGTGTGGCTCAGGAACGCGCCGGGCACCGAGGCCATGCTGGCGCTCGCCGTGCTCAGGGCGATGCTCGAGGCGGGGCTCGGCGACCATCGCTTCGCTCCGTCCGTGGCGAAGGTCGACGTGGCGCGCGTCGCCGCCCAGAGCGGCGTGTCGGTCGAGCAGATCAAGCACGTCGCGGAGGTCTTCGGCCACGCCCGGCCCGGGCTCGCCGTCGGCGGCGGCGTCGCCGTGAGCGGGTCCAACGCCACGGACGCGCTGGTCGCGGTCAATCTCCTCAACGCGGCGGCCGGCAACGTCGGCAAGACGGTCCGCTTCGGTCCCGACTCCGCCTACGGCAAGGTGACGCCGTACGCGGAAGTGGTGGAGCTCGCGAAGGCGATGGAGCGCGGCGAGATCAAGCTCCTCCTGCTCGGGCCCGGGGTGAACCCGGCGTTCACGCTGCCCGGCGGCCTCAAGTTCGCCGACGCGATCGGGAAGGTCGGCCTCGTCGTGAGCTTCGCCGGCCTGCCCGACGAGACGACGGCGCTCGCCCACCTCGTCCTGCCGGACACGCACTGGCTCGAGTCGTGGGGCGACTACTCGCCCCGCGAGGGCGTCGCGGGCGTCATCCAACCGACCATGTCGCCCGTGCGCGATGCGAGGCCCATGGGCGACACGCTCCTGGCGCTCGCGCGCGCCGTCCTCGGCACGGAGGAGGGGAAGGGGCCCCTCCCGTGGCCGAGCTTCGAGGAGTACGTGAAGTCGGTCTGGGAGCCGGTCGTGAAGGGCGAGTGGGCGGCGGCGCTCCAGCGCGGCGGCGTCTTCAAGGACGTCGCGGCCGCGCCGGTCACGGCGAAGCCTGTCGCCGTCGAGGGCGCGCCGGCGAAGCTCGAGGGCGACGCGGGCGGGTTCGCGCTGCTCGCGTATCCCTCGCTCAGGTTCTACGACGGGCGCGGCGCGAGCCGGGCGTGGCTCCAGGAGACCCCGGACACGATGACGCAGGCCGTGTGGGACGCGTGGGTGGAGGTGCCGGCGGAGGCGGCCGGCAAGCTCGGCATCGTCACCGGCGACGTCGTGAAGGTGTCGTCGCCGTACGGCGCGATCGAGCTGCCCGCCTACGTCTCGCCGACGCTCCACGGCCAGGCGGTCGCGATCCCGATCGGCCACCGCTACTCGCCCTATCACGTGCCGCGCTACGTCGCGGCCCCGCGGACGCCGGCGAACCCGGTCGCGCTGCTCTCCGGGGCGGCCGACGCGGCCTCGGGCGGGCCGGCGTACCTCGCGGTCCGCGTGACGCTCGCGAAGACCGGCGCGCGCCGGCCGCTCGCCATCCTCCAGGCGACGCACGACCAGGAGGGTCGCGCGATCGCCGAGCACGTGGATCTGCGCGCGGCGCGCGAGCAGGCGCTCCGTGGCCGGCGCGCGAGCGAAGAGCACATCAGCATGTACCCCGAGAAGCCGTATCCGGGGTATCGCTGGGGCCTCACGATCGACGTGGACGCGTGCGTCGGCTGCCAGGCCTGCGTCGTCGCCTGCCAGGCCGAGAACAACGTCGCCGTCGTGGGCAAGGCGCAGGCCGCGTACGGACGGGGGATGCACTGGATCCGCATCGAGCGCTGGGCCGAGGGCAGGGCGGAGCACCCCACGAACGTCTTCCTGCCGATGCTCTGCCAGCATTGTGAGATCGCGCCGTGCGAGCCCGTCTGCCCCGTCTTCGCCGCGTATCGCACCGATGAGGGCCTGAACGCGCAGGTCTACAACCGCTGCGTGGGCACCCGCTACTGCGGCAACAACTGCCCGTATCACGTCCGCCGCTTCAACTGGTTCCAGTGGGAGATCCCGGCGCCGCTCGAGGTGCAGCTGAACCCCGACGTCACGGTGCGGCAGCTCGGCGTCATGGAAAAGTGCACGATGTGCCTCCAGCGGATCATCGCCGGCAAGGACCACGCGAGGGACGAGAAGCGGCCGGTGCGCGACGGCGACATCGTGACCGCCTGCCAGCAGACGTGCCCGACGCAGGCGATCACGTTCGGAAACCTCAAGGACGAGAAGAGCGCCGTGGCGAAGCACGTCCAGTCGCCCCGCGCCTACCACGTCCTCGCGGAGATCGGGACCCGGCCGTCGGTGACGTATCTCAAGAAGGTCGTGCGGGGGCACGCGTGAGCGACGGCCGCGCCGAGACGCCGACGTTCGCCGACGTCACCCGCGACGTCGCCCGCACGCTCGAGCCGCCGGGCAACCTCTACTTCGGCTGGATGTCCTTCGTGGCCCTGGTTCTCGCCGCGTTCATCGTCGCCTGGACGGGCCAGATCTGGTGGGGCATGGGCATGGCGGGCAAGCGCGTGCCCCAGATGTGGGCGATGTACATCACGAGCTTCGTGTTCTGGATCGGCATCGGCCACGCGGGCACGCTCATCTCGGCGATCCTCTACCTCTTCCGGGCGCGCTGGCGCACGCCCATCTACCGCGCGGCCGAGGCGATGACGATCTTCGCGGTGATGACGGCCGGGCTCTTTCCGCTGATCCACGCGGGCCGGATGTGGTTCGCGTATTTCCTGCTGCCGTATCCGAACCAGCGCGACCTCTGGCCGAACTTCCGCTCCCCGCTCGTCTGGGACGTGTTCGCGATCTCGACGTACCTCTCGATCTCGACCGTGTTCTTCATCGTCGGGCTCATCCCCGACGTCGCGGCACTCCGCGACGCGTCGACCGGCTGGCGGCGGCGCATCTACGGGATGCTCGCGCTCGGCTGGGAGGGCGCCGACTCGCAGTGGCGCCACTACCGGCGCGCCTACGGGCTGCTCGCCGCGCTCGCCACGCCGCTGGTGCTGTCGGTGCACAGCGTCGTGTCGTGGGACTTCGCGATGGCGCTCGTCCCGGGCTGGCACTCGACGCTCTTCGCCCCGTTCTTCGTCGACGGCGCCATCTTCTCGGGCTTCGCCATGGTGCTGATCCTGGTCCTGCCGATGCGGCACTTCTTCAAGCTCCACGCCTACATCCAGGAAAAGCACCTGGACGCGATGGGGAAGCTGATCCTCGTGACGGGCCTCGTGCTGACCTACTTCTACGTCTGCGAGATCTTCACGACGATCTACAGCGGCGACGAGATCGAGAAGGCCTCGCTCTTCTGGAAGGTCACGAAGTCCTACGCGTGGGCCCTGTGGCTCATGTACTTCTGCAACTGCGTCGCGCCGCTGATCCTCTTCTGGAAGAAGGCCCGGACGAGCCCGACGATCCTCTACGTGGTCTCGATCCTCGTCCTGATCGGCATGTGGTTCGAGCGGTTCAACATCATCGTCCCGTCCCTCGGCCACGACTTCTACCCGTACACGTGGGGCATCTTCTATCCGAGCCCGACCGACACGATGATCGTCATCGGCAGCTTCGCGTTCTTCTTCTTCCTGTTCCTCGGCTTCATCAAGCTCATGCCGTCGCTCTCGATCGTCGAGGTGAAGGAGACGATCCCCCTGCCCATGAGGGACCGGAGCCATGCCGGCCACCACTGAGACGATCCTCGGCGTCTTCGCCCACGTGGACACGACGGTCCGCGCGCTCGAGGATCTCAGGGCGAAGGGCTATCACGACCTGACGGTCTACACGCCCGTCCCGATCCACGAGATCGAGGAGGTGCTCGAGCGCGACCGCCCCCTCAGCCGCGTGCGCCTCTTCACGCTGGTCGGCGGCCTCACCGGGATCGCCTCGGCCTTCCTGCTGACCATCTGGACGTCGCTCGTGTGGGGGCTCGTCACCGGGGGCAAGTATTTCCAGTTCGGTCCCGACGGCATCGTGGGCTCGTCGCTGCCGCCGTTTTTCATCATCGCGTTCGAGCTGATGGTCCTCTTCGGCGGCGTCGCGACGGTGATCGGCATGGCGCTGCTCGCGCGGTTGCCGCGGTTCCGGCCGAGCGCCGCCTTCGATCCGCGCTTCACGAACGACCGCTTCGGCGTCGCGGTCCACGTGGCGCCCGGCCGCGGCGGGTCCGTGCGCGAGATCCTCCGAACGGCCGGCGCCGAGGACGTGCGGGCGTGAAATACGTCTTCGTCTTCATGCTCCTCGTCGTCGCCGTGGCGGGCGGGCTGATGGGCGCGGCGGTGGCGGTCCGCTGGAGCGACGACATGACCCAGACCCCCAGGATCGTGCCCGGCGAGCGCGTGTTCGCGATGCCCCGCGGCGTGGTCTCGCGCGGCGGTGCGCTCGTCATCCCGCGGGAGCAGCGCGACGTCGCGGCGAAGCAGCCGAACCCGGTGAAGGCGTCGCCGGCGTCGATCGCGATCGGCCGCGAGCGCTTTGCGACGTTCTGCGTGCCCTGCCACGGGCCCGAGGCGAAGGGCGGCGTGACGGGATTGGTCGCGACGAAGTTCATCCCGACGCCCGACCTCACGAGCGCGGACCTCCAGAAGCAGCGGACCGACGGGTACTGGCACAGCTACATCGTCGTCGGCGGCGCGGTGATGCCGGCCTACGGCGAGGCGCTCTCCTCGGAAGAGGCCTGGCACATCGTGAACTTCCTCCGGGCCGTGGCGCAGAAATGACGGTCGTCTGGGGTCTCGTCGTGGTCGCCGGCGCGATCGCCTTCCTGACGGGCGCGCGCTCCGCGGACGCTGCCCAGGTGTGGTCGATCTACCTCGTGAACCTGGTCTTCTGGTCCGGGCTCGCCGTGACGGGGCCCGCGATCGCCGCGATGATGCAGCTCACCGAGGCGCGCTGGTCGCCGAGCGTCCGGCGGCTCGCCCTCACGACGTCGGGCTTCCTGCCGGTCGCGTTCGTGCTCTTCCTGCTCCTGAGCCTGGGCGGCGTGACGCTGTACCCGTGGGTGACGACGCCGATCCCGGTCAAGGAGCCCTGGCTCACCTGGGGCTTCTTCTGGTCGCGGACGTGGATCGGCACGGGCGCGCTCTTCCTCGTCGCCCTGCTCTTCGTCACGGCGCTGCTCCGGGACGCCGTCCCGCCGGACGACGAGCGGGAGCGCGCGCGACGGAACCGACTCGCGGTCGTGCTCCTCGTGCTCTGGGTCGTCGTGGTCTCGCTCTGGGGCTTCGACCTCGTGATGTCGCTGGAGCCCACGTGGTACAGCGGCCTCTTCGGCGGGTACTTCGTCGTGACGTCCCTCTACACGGCGCTCTGCCTGCTCTCGATCCTGTCGGTCCGCGCGAACGCGCGCGGCCAGGCGTCCATCCCGCCCGCGGCGATCCAGGACGTCGCGAAGCTCCAGTTCGCGATCTCGATCATGTGGATGTACTTCTTCTGGTCGCAGTACCTCGTGATCTGGTACGGCAACGTGCCCGTCGAGACGCGCTTCTTCGTCAAGCGCTTTTTCGCCCAGCCCTGGCTCACGCTCGCGTGGGTCGTCTTCGTCGTCGGCTGGCTGATCCCGTTCGCGTACCTGGTGAAGCGCCTCACGGGCCGGCCGCCGCAGCGGCACGCGCCCCTCGTCGTCGTCGCGCTCTTCGGCCTCTTCGCGATCTTCCTCGAGCGCGTGTTCGTCGTGTTCCCCTCGGTCTCGGCCGCGGCGCGCCTGCCGTTCCGGGCGCGCGACGCGGCGATCACGCTCGGTTTCCTCGCGCTCTTCGTGCTCTGCCGCCGCGGCTTCTTCAACCGCTACAAGCCCGTCCTGAACCTGCCCCACACGGGGCATCATTAGATTTCGCTCGCCTCGCACGCTGGGTCCCCGGCCCCAGGCCGTGCCGCGGCTCGCCCTGCCACTAGACCCGCGGTCGGCGCCCGCTACAATAGCCATATGCTGAGCGTCGAAGAGGCGCTGGCGCAGATCCTGTCGCGCGTCCGTCCCCTCGGGACCGAGCAGGTGGACGTCCTGGGCGCGCTCGGCCGCGTGCTGGCCGAGCCGATCGTCGCGCGCCGCGAGCTCCCGCCGTGGCCCAACTCGTCGATGGACGGCTACGCCATCCGCGCCGAAGACACGCGGGCGGGCGGCGCCGAGCTGGCCGTCGTCGGGCGTGTGATCGCGGGCGACATGCCGTCGCGCGCGCTCCACGCGGGGGAGGCGATGCGGATCTTCACCGGCGCCCCGCTGCCCGCGGGCGCGGACGCCGTCGTGCCCCAGGAAGACGTGGGCGCCGACGGCGACCGGATCGCGGTCCGCGGCCGCGTCGATCGCGGCGCCTACGTGCGGCCCGCGGGGGAGGACGTGCGCGCTGGGGACGTCGTCGTCGCGCCGGGGCAGGCGGCGGGCCCGGCGGAGGTGGGGCTTCTCGCCACGCTCGGCTACGCCCGGGTCCGCGTCCACCGCCGCCCGCGCGTCGCGATCCTGTCGACCGGCAACGAGCTCGCCGAGCTCGGCACGGTCCCTCGGCCGGGCCAGATCCCGAACACGAACACCTACTCGCTGATGGCCCAGACGCTCGAGGCCGGCGCCGAGCCCGTGAGCCTGGGCGTCGTGCCCGACCGCCTCGAGGCGATCGTCGAGCGCCTCGGCTGGGCGGCGTCCGCGGACGTCCTCGTGTCCTCGGCCGGCGTCTCGGTCGGCGAGCTCGACCTGGTGCGCGAGGCCCTCCAGCGGAGCGGCGCCGAGCTCCACCTCTGGAAGGTCTCGATGCGCCCCGGCAAGCCGATCACCTTCGGCTCGCTCGGCGGCCGGCCGGTCTTCGGGCTGCCGGGCAACCCCGTGTCCGCGATGGTGACGTTCGAGCTCTTCGTCCGTCCGGCGCTCCGGCGGATGCTGGGGTGCGCGGCGACGGCGAGGCCCCGCATCGTGGCGCGGGCGCAGGGGCCCATCGGCAACCCCGGCGCGCGGCGCGGGTACCTGCGCGTGACGCTCTCGCGCGACCGCGACGGCTGGGGCGCCCGGCTCACGGGCGACCAGGGTTCCGGAATCCTGCGCTCGATGGTGCTCGCCGACGGGCTCGCGGTGGTCTCACCCGACACCGAGATCCCGGCGGGCGGGATGGTGGAGGTGATCGTGCTGCGCGGCCTCGAGCCGCGCGCGGAAAACGCGCCGGACCGTTGACTTCGTTTTCGGGCGCGTGCTAGGGTCGGCGCGGATGAACCGCGCCCTCGGCGTGCTGGCCGTCCTGGCTCTCCTCGCGACCGGCTGCGCCAGCCGAGGCACGGTGAACCGCCTCCGGACCGACGTCGCCAAGCTCCGCTCCGATCTCACCGCCGCCCGCGCCGCCCAGGCCGCCACGGCCCGCGATCTGTCCCAGGCGGGCCGCGACCTCGAGGCGCTCGACGCGCGGGTGCTCGAGCTCACCGCGGGCGTGCGGGAAGTCCGCGACGAGCTCGCGCGGCTCGGCGCGCGCCTGGACACCGCCGAGGAGGAGATCAAGAAGGCCCGCGCGCTCGCGGAGCCGCGTCCGCCGGCCGTCGCGCCGGCCCCGCCGGCGGCGCCCGCCGCGCCCCCGGCGCCGCCCGCGCCGCCCGCGCCGGCGCAGAAACGCGCCGAGCCGCGCCCGGCGCAGCAGGTGTACGCGGCGGCCCTGGCGACGTTCCACGCGCGCGAGTACGGCCAGGCGGTGCTCGACCTGACCGACTTCATCGGCACGCATCGCGGGCATCCGCTGGCGGCCAACGCGCAGTACTGGATCGGCGAGGCCTACTACGTCCAGCGGGACTACCGGCAGGCGCTCCTCGAGTTCCAGAAGGTGATCGAGATGCGCGCCGCCAAGGTCCCCGACGCGCTCGTGAAGGTCGGCCTGTGCCAGTGGAGCCTGCGCGACCCGCGGCGCGCTCGCGCGACGTGGCAGAGGGTCGTGCGCGAGTACGCGGGCACCGAGGCCGCGCGGACCGCGCGGACGCTCCTCCGCAAGCACGCCGCACGCTAGCCGCGGCGCCCGCGGCGTATCCGTCCGGACTCTCTTGCGGAGCCCCGCCCGCGTGGTGTAGCCGTGCTCCGATGAAGCCCCTCGCCTCGGCCGGCGGGGCCCCAGCCCCGCGACGTCCTGGGGCTCGTACCGCCATGCGCCCGCTCGAGCCCGGCGCCCCCGGATATCCCAAGCTGCTCGGCGTCGTCCCGTCGCCGCCCGCACTGTGGGTGCGCGGCACGCTCGGCGCGGAGGACGCGCTGGCGATCGCTATCGTGGGCGCGCGCCGCGCGACGCCGTACGGTCTCGCGACGGCCGAGCGGATCGCCGGCGAGCTCGCCGCGCGCGGCGTGACGATCGTGAGCGGCCTCGCGCGGGGGATCGACAGCGCTGCGCATCGCGGCGCGCTCGCGGCGGGTGGCCGGACGCTCGCGGTGCTCGGGTGCGGCATCGACGTCGTCTATCCGGCCGAGAACCGCGGGCTCGCCCGCGAGATCGCGGCGCGGGGCGCGCTCCTGTCCCAGTTCGCGCCGGGGATGCCCGCGCTGCCGGGCCACTTTCCGGCCCGCAACCGCACGCTGGCCGGGCTCACGCTGGGCGTCCTCGTGGTCGAGGCGGCGGAGCGGAGCGGCGCCCTGATCACCGCGGGTTTCGCGGGCGATCTTGGCCGCGAAGTGTTCGCCATTCCAGGCCGAATCACCTCCGAGCTGTCGGCCGGAACGAACCGGCTCATTCAGGACGGTGCTAAACTGATTTCTTGTTGGCAGGACATCGTGTCAGAATTACCGGAACGGTGGAGGCGTGCGGTGCGAAGCAGTGCGACGCACGAGTGCGACGCGGCGGCGCCTGCACCGGAGAGTGACGAGGGCCGGATGCTCGGGCTCCTGACGCCGGACGAGCCCCAGCACATCGAGCAGCTGATCGCGCGCGGCGGGTTCGATCCCGCACGCGCCGCGGCGACGCTCGTGACCCTCGAGCTCGAAGGCCGGGTCCGGCAGCTCGCGGGACAGCGATGGGTCTCGAGTGCGATGGGAGCGAGGAGAACGTAGTGGCCAAGCGATCGTTGGTGGTGGTGGAGTCGCCCACGAAGGTGAAGACGATCCAGAAGTATCTGGACTCGCACTTCATCGTCAAGGCCTCGATGGGCCACGTGCGCGACCTGCCCAAGTCGCAGCTGGGCGTGGACACGAAGAAGGGGTTCAAGCCGAAGTACGTCGTCGCGCCGGCGAAGAAGAAGGTCCTCGAGGAGCTGAAGAAGGCGGCCGAGAAGGTGGACGCGCTTTACGTCGCGACCGACCCCGACCGCGAGGGCGAGGCGATCGGCTGGCACCTCGCGCAGGAGCTCGGCGTCGACAAGAAGAACGTGCACCGGATCACCTTCAACGAGATCACCGAGCGCGCCGTGAGGGCGGCGTTCGCGAAGCCGGGGAAGATCGACCTGAAGCTCGTGGACGCGCAGCAGGCGCGGCGCGTTCTCGACCGGCTCGTGGGCTACAGCCTCTCGCCGCTCCTCTGGGAGAAGGTCCAGCGGGGCCTGTCCGCCGGCCGCGTGCAGTCGGTCACCGTGCGGCTCATCGTGGACCGCGAGCGCGAGATCCTGGCGTTCGTGCCCGTCGAGTACTGGTCGCTCCACGCCCGCCTCGCGGCGGCGCTGCCGCCCGAGTTCGTCGCGACCCTCAAGGAGGTCGGCGGCGAGAAGGCGAGCATCGCCGGCGAGGCCGAGGCCCAGGCGCTGATCGCGTCGCTCCGCGGCGTGTCGTACGTGGTGAAGTCGGTCACCCGGGGCGAGCGCCGCCGGAACCCCGCGCCGCCGTTCATCACGTCGACCCTCCAGCAGGAGGCGGGCCGCAAGCTCGGCTTCACGGCGAAGCGGACGATGACGATCGCCCAGCAGCTCTACGAGGGCATCGCCCTCGGCGACGCGGGTCCCGAGGGCCTCATCACGTACATGCGCACCGACTCGGTCCGCGTGGCGCGGGAGGCGCAGGAGGAGGCGCGCCGGTGGATCACGGGCCGCCTCGGTGGCGAGTACGTGCCCGAGGCGCCGCCCGCCTACCGCTCGCGCGGGAGCGCCCAGGAGGCGCACGAGGCGGTCCGGCCCTCGGACGTGGGCCACGATCCGAAGAGCATCGCGCAGTTCCTGCGGCCGGAGCAGCTCGCGCTCTACCGGCTGATCTGGGAGCGGTTCCTCGCGAGCCAGATGATGCCGGCGGTCTACGACACCGTGAGCGCGGACATCGAGGCCGGCCGCTGCCTCTTCCGCGCGCAGGGCGCGACGCTCAAGTTCAAGGGCTTCACCGCGGTCTACGAGGAGAGCCGCGAGGACGAGGTCCCGAGCGACGAGGACGGCGAGGGCGCGGTGCCGCAGCTCCGCGAAGGCGAGGTCCTGCGCCTGCGGCAGCTCGAGCCCAAGCAGCACTTCACCCAGCCGCCGCCGCGCTACACCGAGGCCTCGCTCATCAAGGCGCTCGAAGAGCTCGGCATCGGGCGGCCGTCCACGTACGCGTCGATCCTCGGCACGATCATCAACGAGCGCGGGTACGTGCGCCGCGACCGCAAGGCCCTCGTGCCGACGGAGCTCGGCATGGCGGTGACCGACAAGCTCAAGCCGTACTTCCCCGAGATCATGGACGTCGAGTTCACCGCGCAGATGGAGGACCACCTCGACAAGGTCGAGGAGGGCGAGCGCACGTGGGTCCAGACCGTGCAGGAGTTCTGGGACCCGTTCAAGAAGGACCTGGCGCGCGCGAAGAAGGAGATGGGCAGCGAGAAGAAGGGCGAGCCGACGGGCGAGGTGTGCCCCGAGTGCGGCGAGGAGCTGCTGCGCCGCCGCGGCCGCTTCGGCATGTTCCTCGCGTGCTCGGGCTACCCGGGCTGCCGGTACACCCGCAACCTCGACGGCAGCGTGCGGGCCGAGGACCAGCCGACGGGCGAGGCGTGCCCGACCTGCGGCAAGCCGATGGTGCTCAAGTACGGGCGGTTCGGCAAGTTCATCGCCTGCTCGGGCTATCCCGAGTGCAAGACCACGAAGCCCGTCACGCTCGGCATCGCGTGCCCCGAGCCCGGCTGCGCCGGCCAGCTCGCGGAGCGGCACTCCCGGCGCGGGCGCGTCTTCTACGGCTGCTCGGCGTACCCGAGCTGCACGTTCGTCGTCTGGCAGCGGCCCGTGCCGGAGCCCTGCCCGAAGTGCGAGGCCCCGTTCACGACCGAGCGCGCCGTGCGCGGTCGCGTGATCCGGCGGTGCGCGCGGGAGGGGTGCGACTTCGAGCGGGAGGTCGAGTCCACGGTCGCATGAAGGACCCGCTGTCGGCGTTCCTGCGCTACCTCTCGCTCGAGAAGGACGCGTCGCCGCACACGCTCAGGAGCTACCGGAGCGACCTCGTGGAGTTCGGACGTTTCGTGGGCCGGGACACCCCGCTCGACGCGGTGGACCCGCGCACCGTCCGCGCGTACCTCGCGCACCTGCACGCGCGCCGCCTCGAACCCGCGTCCGTCGGGCGCAAGCTCGCCGCGCTCCGCAGCTGGTTCCGCTTCCTCGTCCGGCGGGGCGCCCTCCGGCGGAACGCCGCCCGGGAGGTGCGCGGGCCGCGGCTCCCCAGGAAGCTCGTGTCGTTCCTGCCCCTCGACGAGGCGACGGCGCTCGTCGAGGGCCGGGCCCTCGCGGGCGCGGCGCGCGCGCGCGACCTCGCGATCCTCGAGCTGCTCTACGCCACGGGGCTCCGCGTCTCGGAGCTCGCCGGCCTCGACCTCGACGCGGTGGACCGCTCGGGGCGGACGGTGCGCGTCCTCGGCAAGGGGAGGAAGGAGCGGATCGTCCCCTTCGGCGGCGCCGCGGCCCGGGCGCTCGAGGCCTGCCTCGGGGAGCGCGCGGTGGCCCGCGGACCGCTCTTCACGAACCGGCGCGGCGGCCGGCTGACCCCGCGCGCGATCCACGAGATCGTCCGCCGGAGCGCCGCGGCCGCCGGGATCACGCGGCGCGTGAGCCCCCACACGCTCCGGCACACGTTTGCCACGCATCTGCTCGACGCGGGCGCCGACCTCCGGGCGATCCAGGAGCTCCTCGGCCACAGCCGGCTCTCGACGACGCAGCGCTACACCCACGTCGGCACCGCCCAGCTGATGCGCGTCTACGACGCCGCCCACCCGCGCGCCCGCGCGCGCGCCTGAACCGCGGCATGCCGCGCGTCCACGCCACGACCATCCTCGCGGTCCGTCACCGCGGCCAGGTCGCCCTCGCCGGCGACGGCCAGGTCTCGATCGGCGACACGATCGTCAAGCACGGCGCCCGCAAGGTGCGCAAGCTCTACCACGACCGGATCCTCGCCGGGTTTGCCGGCACCGCCGCCGACGCCTTCACGCTCTTCGCCCGCTTCGAGGCGAAGCTCGACGAGCACCGCGGCAGCCTCGCGCGCGCCGCGGTGGAGCTCGCCAAGGACTGGCGGAACGACCGGGTGCTGCGCCGGCTCGAGGCGCTCCTGGCCGTGGCCGACCGCGAACAGTCGTTCATCCTCTCGGGCACCGGCGATGTGATCGAGCCCGACGACGGGCTGATCGGCATCGGCTCCGGCGGCCCGTACGCGCTCGCGGCCGCGCGCGCGCTCGTCGCCCACGGCGACCTCGACGCCAAGGCGATCGTGACGGAGGCGATGCGGATCGCCGCGACGATCTGCGTGTACACGAACGAGCGCATCACCGTCGAGGTCCTGTGATGTCGGCGTATCGCGCCATGCGGAACGCAGCCGCCGCGCACCTGGATCAGGGCACGCCCCGAGTGTCACCGGCCTCGCGGTCCCCGCTACAATGACCGATCTCGCGCTGACGCCCGCGCAGATCGTCGCCGAGCTCGACCGCTACGTCGTCGGCCAGGAGCGCGCCAAGCGCGCCGTCGCGGTCGCCCTCCGGAACCGCTGGCGGCGCCAGAACCTGCCGCCCGAGCTCCGCGACGAGGTCGCGCCGAAGAACATCATCATGATCGGGCCGACCGGCGTCGGAAAGACGGAGATCGCGCGCCGCCTGGCGAAGCTCGCCCAGGCGCCCTTCCTGAAGGTCGAGGCGTCCAAGTACACGGAGGTCGGCTACGTCGGCCGCGACGTCGAGTCGATGGTCCGCGACCTGACCGAGCTCTCGGTCAACATGGTGAAGGCCGAGATGATGGGGCGCGTCACGGAAAAGGCGACCGAGCTCGCCGAGGAGCGCCTCCTCGACCTCCTGCTCCCCCGGCGCAGTCAGGAGCCCTTCTCGTCGAGCTCGCTCGAGGAGGTCGCGCCGGACGCCTCGCGGGAGGCGACGAAGGAGAAGCTGCGGGCCCAGCTCCGGGCGGGCCGGCTCGACGAGCGGATGGTGGAGCTCGAGACCCAGCAGCAGACGATCCCGACGATCGAGGTCCTCTCCGGCCAGGGGCTCGAGGAGATGGGGATCCACATCAAGGACATGCTCTCGAACCTCATGCCCACGCGGACCCGGAAGCGCCGGGTGAGGATCGCGGAGGCGCGCCGGCTCCTCGTCCAGGAGGAGGCGCAGAAGCTCGTGGACATGGAGGAGGTCGTCGCGCAGGCTATCAGGAAGGCGGAGAACTCCGGCATCGTCTTCCTCGACGAGCTCGACAAGATCGCCGGGCGCGAGGCGGGCCACGGTCCGGACGTCTCGCGGGAGGGCGTCCAGCGCGACCTCCTGCCCATCGTCGAGGGCTCGGCCGTGACGACGAAGTACGGGGTGGTCCGCACCGACCACGTCCTGTTCATCGCCGCCGGCGCCTTCCACGTCGCCAAGCCCTCGGACCTGATCCCCGAGCTCCAGGGGCGCTTCCCGATCCGGGTCGAGCTCGACCCCTTGACGCGCGAGGATTTCGTCCGCATTCTGACGGAACCTCAGAACGCGCTGCTCAGGCAGTACACGGAGCTCCTCCGGACGGAGCGGGTCGCCCTCCGGTTCGCGCCGGAGGCGGTGGAGGCGATCGCGGAGATCGCGATGAAGGTGAACGCGAGCACGGAGAACATCGGCGCGCGGCGCCTGTACACGGTCATGGAGAAGCTCCTCGAGGAGATCTCCTTCAACGCCCCCGACCTGCCCGGCAAGGAGCTCACGATCGACGCGGGCTACGTCCACGCGCGCCTGAGCGACATCACGCGGGATCAGGACCTGTCGAGGTACATCCTGTGACCGAGCCGCGGCAGAGCGCGGAGGTCCTGCTCGAGGCGCTCCCGTACATCCGGGAGTTCCGCGGCAAGACCGTCGTCATCAAGTACGGCGGCGCCGCGATGGACCGCGCCGATCTCAAAGAGCCCTTCGCGCTCGACGTGATCCTCCTGCGCTTCGTCGGCATCAAGCCCGTGATCGTCCACGGCGGCGGGCCCCAGATCGGCGCGCTGATGAAGCGGCTCGGCAAGGAGCCGCGCTTCGTCGGCGGCATGCGGGTGACCGACGCCGAGACGGTCGAGATCGTCGAGATGGTGCTCGTCGGCAAGATCAACAAGGAAATCGTCGGGCTCATCGGCCAGCACGGCGGCAAGGCCGTCGGCCTCTCGGGGAAGGACGCGGGACTCCTCCGCGCGCGCCGGCGCGGCCACCGGCTCGCGAGCGGCGAGGAGGTGGACATCGGCCTGGTCGGCGAGGTCGAGGCGGTCAACACCGAGCCCATCCGCCTCCTCGAGGACGCCGGGTTCATCCCGGTGATTGCGCCGGTCGGCGTCGGGAGCGGGGGCGAGACCTACAACATCAACGCGGATCTGGTCGCGGGCGAGATCGCGGCGGCGCTCGGCGCCGAGAAGCTGATCCACCTCACCGACGTCCAGGGGATCCTCGACAGCCGGCAGCGCCTGATCAGCACCCTCTCGCGTAAGGAGGCCGAGCGCCTCATGGGCGCCGGCGTGATCGAGGGGGGGATGCTGCCGAAGGTCGAGTCGTCGCTGCGGGCGCTCGAGGGCGGAACGTCGAAGGCGCACATCCTCGACGGCCGGGTGCCCCACGCGATCCTCCTCGAGCTCTTCACGCGCGAAGGCATCGGCACCGAGATCGTTCTCTAGGAAGGGCGGGGCAGGCATGGACACCAAGCAGCTCATGGCGTGGGCGGCGAAGTACCACACACCGAACTACTCGCGGGCCCCGATCTGCCTCGTGCGCGGCGACGGCGCGCGCGTGTGGGACTCGGACGGCAAGGAGTACCTCGACTTCGGCGCGGGCATCGCGGTCGCCTCGCTCGGCCACTGCCATCCGCGCGTGACGGGCGCCATCCGTGAGGCGGCGGCGACGCTCCTGCACGTGTCGAATCTCTACTACACGGCGCCCCAGATCCACCTGGCGAAGCTCCTCTGCGAGCACTCGTTCGCCGAGCGCGTCTTCTTCGGCAACTCGGGCGCCGAGGCCAACGAGGCGGCGCTCAAGCTCGCGCGCAAGTACGCGAAGGAGCGCCACGCCTCCGACCGCTACGAGATCATCGCCACGCGGAACTCGTTCCACGGCCGGACCTTCGCCACGGTCACGGCGACGGGCCAGGAGAAGTACTCCCACGGCTTCGAGCCGCTGGTCCCCGGCTTCAAGCACGTGCCGTACAACGACCTGCGCGCGATGGAGCGCGCGATCGACAACCGGACCGCCGCGGTCCTCGTCGAGCCGATCCAGGGCGAGGGCGGCGTGAACGTGCCCGACGACGACTACCTGCCCGGGCTCCGCAAGCTCTGCGACGCGTCGGGGGCGCTCCTGATCCTCGACGAGATCCAGACCGGCGTCGGGCGGACGGGCCGGCTCTGGGCGTACGAGCACGCCGGGATCGAGCCCGATATCATGACGCTCGCGAAGGCGCTCGCCAACGGCGTGCCGATCGGCGCGATGCTGACGCGCGACGAGATCGCGCGCGCCCTCGGGCCCGGGACCCACGGCTCGACCTTCGGCGGGACGCCGTTCGTGACCTCGGTAGCCCTCGCGACCATGCAGACGGTGATCGAGGAGAAGATCCCCGAGCGCGCGGCGAAGCTCGGGCGCCACCTGATGGACGGGCTGCGCCGGCTCGCCGCGGCGCCCGCGGGCGTGAAGGAGGTCCGCGGGCGCGGCCTCCTGATCGGCGTCGAGCTCGACCGGCCGGTCGCGCCCATCGTGGACGCCTGCCGCGACGCCGGCCTGCTCGTCCTCTCAGCGGGCGAGCGGGTGCTGCGGCTCGCGCCGCCGCTCATCGTCGAGGTGCGCGACTGCGACCGGGCGCTCGAGATCATCGGCCGCGCGTTCGCGCCCAAGGCGTGATGCGCCACTTCCTGTCCTCCGCGGACCTGACGCGCGACGCGGCGCTCCAGCTGTTCGCGCTGGCGGCCGACCTCAAGCAGCGCTGGAAGGCGGGCCGCCGGGGCACGCCGCTCGCGGGCCGGACGCTCGCGCTCATCTTCGAGAAGCCCTCGCTCCGGACGCGCGTGACCTTCGAGGTCGGCATCGTCCAGCTGGGCGGGCGGGCCGTGCACCTCTCGGGCCACGAAATCGGCCTCGGCACGCGCGAGTCGGTGCCCGACGTGGCGCGGAACCTCTCGCTCTGGGTGGACGGGATCGCCGCGCGCGTCTACTCGCACGAGACGATCGAGGCCCTCGCGCGCCACGCCTCGGTGCCGGTCATCAACGGGCTCTCCGACGGGGAGCACCCCTGCCAGGCGCTCGCCGACTTCTTCACGCTGTGGGAGCGCGGCGTGGACCTCGGCACGATGCGCCTGGCGTGGCTCGGCGACGGCAACAACGTCTGCCACTCCGTCCTGCTGCTCGGCGCGCTCCTCGGCGCCTCGCTGGTGGTCGCGTGCCCGCCCGGCTACGCCCCCGACGCGCGCGTCCAGGCCGCGGTGCGGAAGCTCGGCGGCCGGCTCGAGGTGACCGAGGACCCGCGGAAGGCCGCGACCGGCGCGGACGTGATCTACACCGACGTCTGGGTCAGCATGGGGCAAGAGGCGGAGCGCGAGCGGCGCCTCGAGGCGTTCGGCCGCTACCAGGTGAACGAGGCGGTGGTCGGCGCCGCCAAGCCGAGCGCGCTCGTCATGCACTGCCTGCCGGCGCACCGGGGCGAGGAGATCACCGACGCGGTGCTCGACGGCCCGCGGTCCATCGTGCTCGAGCAGGCCGAGAACCGGCTGCACGCGCAGAAGGCCGTGGTCCTGAGCCTGCTCGGTGGCTCGATCGATGACGTCTAGCCCGAAGCGCGTCGTCCTGGCGTACTCCGGCGGGCTCGACACCTCCGTGATCCTGCGCTGGCTGATCGAGCGGTACGGTTGCGAGGTGGTCGCCTTCTGCGCCGACCTCGGCCAGGGCGAGGAGCTGGTGCCGATCCGCGAGAAGGCGCTCCGCACCGGGGCGTCGGCCGTCCACGTGGTGGACCTCCGCGAGGAGTTCGTGCGCGACTTCATCTTCCCGATGCTGCGCGCGAACGCGGTCTACGAGGGCGCTTACCTGCTCGGCACCTCGATCGCGCGCCCGCTGATCGCCCGCGCGCAGGTGGAGATCGCCGCCAAGGAGGGCGCGGACGCCGTGGCCCACGGCGCGACCGGCAAGGGCAACGACCAGGTCCGCTTCGAGCTGACCTACGCGGCGCTGGCGCCGCACCTCACCGTGATCGCGCCCTGGCGGGAATGGGACCTCGGCTCGCGCACGGCGCTCATCGAGTTCGCGCGGCGACACGACATCCCGGTGCCGGTGACGGTGGAGCGGCCGTACAGCACCGACCGGAACCTGTTCCACATCTCCTACGAGGGCGGGGTCCTCGAAGACCCGTGGGCCGAGCCGCCGGCGAAGATGTTCCAGCTCACGAACGACCCGGAGGCGGCGCCCGACGTGCCCGTGCCCGTCGAGATCGAGTTCGAGGCGGGCAACCCGGTCGCGGTCGACGGCGCGCGGCTCGGGCCGGTCGCGCTGCTGACGCGGCTCAACCGCCTGGGCGGCGAGCACGGCGTCGGGCGCGTGGACCTCGTGGAGAACCGCTTCGTCGGCATGAAGTCGCGGGGCGTCTACGAGACGCCCGGCGGGACCATCCTCCACGGCGCGCGCCGCGCGCTCGAGTCGCTCACGCTCGACCGCGAGGTGCTCCACCTGCGCGACTCGCTCGTGCCGCGGTACGCCGAGATGATCTACTACGGCTTCTGGTTCTCACCCGAGCGGCAGATGCTCCAGACTCTCATGGACGAGTGCGCCCGGGACGTGACCGGCGGCGTGCGCCTGAAGCTCTACAAGGGCAACGTCATCGTGCTCGGCCGGCGGTCGCCGCGCTCGCTGTACCGGACCGACTTCGCGACGTTCGAGGCCGATACCGTCTACCGCCAGCGGGACGCCGAGGGCTTCATCCGCCTCAACGCCCTCCGGCTCAAGATCCGCGCCCTCCGCGACCGCCCGGGTTGACCCGCGCCGTGCGTGTGGACGTAGTGCTCACGGCCGAGGAGGTCGTCCCGGACCGGCTCGGCGGCGCGACGGCGCTCGTCGTGGACGTGCTCCGCGCCTCGACCACGATCATCGCGGCGCTCGCCGCCGGCTGCGCGGGCATCACCCCCGTCGCCGATCCCGACGAGGCGCGGCGGCGGGCGCGCGACGGCGCCCTCCTGGCGGGCGAGCAGCGGGGCGAGCCGATCGCCGGCTTCGACCTCGGCAACTCGCCCCTCGAGTTCACCCGGGACCGGGTGGCCGGCCGGACCGTCGTGCTCACGACCAGCAACGGCACCCGCGCGCTCCTGGCGGCGCGCCGGGCGCACGCGATCGGCGTCGCCGCGTTCGTCAACCTGAGCGCGGCGGCGGGCTGGGCCGCGGCGGAGGCGCGCGACATCGTGGTGGTGTGCTCGGGCGAGCGCGGCCGCCGCTCGCTCGAGGACCACGTGTGCGCGGGGTTTCTCGTCGAGCGGGTGCAGGCGCGCGCGCCGGGCGCGGCGCCGAGCCAGGCGGCCCTCGCGGCCCTCGCCGAGGGCCGGCGCTACGCGGGCCGGGTCGCGCGGCTCGCCGTCGACTCGCCGTGGGCGCGCCGGCTCGAAGCGTCCGGCCGCGGCGCCGACGTGACGGCCTGCCTCGCCCTCGACACGACGTCGCTCGTGCCGCGCTACCTGCCCGGCGTTGACAAGGTCGTTTCGGGGCGCGGATAATGGCCGCGGTGATCCGCCTCGTGGACGGAGCCGCCGCGTGAACCTGCCGATCGGCCTGACCCTCACGCGTATCGTCGCGGTGCCCCTGCTGATCCTGTTCCTGATCTCGTCCCTCCGCGTGCACGCGGTGATCGCCGCGGCGATCTTCATCCTGGCGGCGATGACGGACTGGGCGGACGGCGTCGTCGCGCGGCGGCGCAACCAGGTGACGACGCTCGGCACGCTCCTCGATCCGATCGCCGACAAGCTCCTCGTCGCCGCCGCGCTCGTCTCGCTGCTGGCCATCGACAAGCTCGCCGCGTGGATCGTCGTCGTGATCGTCGGCCGTGAGCTGGCGGTCACGGGGCTCCGCGCGGTCGCGGCGTCCGTCGGCGTCATCGTCCCGGCCTCGCGCCTCGCCAAGTGGAAGACGGTGAGCCAGTACGCCGCGATCACGCTGCTGATCGTCGAGAAGGGGTTCGACCCGCCCGGCTTCCACGTCGTCACCGCGGGCGTCCTGTGGATCGCGCTCGGGCTCACCGTGATCTCCGCCGTGGACTACTTCTACCGCTTCTTCCGGAAGGCGGACTACCGGGCGATCGTGCCGGGCGAAGAACGCTGGTCGTGAACGCGGCGTTGGCACTCGGCGCCGCGTACCTGGTCGGCGCGCTCCCCCTGGGCTTTCTCGTCGCGCGCGCGTTCGGCGTCGGCGACATCCGGCGCCACGGCAGCGGCACCATCGGCGCGACCAACGTCCTGCGCGCCGCGGGCTGGGTCCCGGCGCTCCTCACGCTGGGCGGCGACATCGCCAAGGGATACCTCGCCGTGGCGGCGGCCGCGGCGCTCGCGGGTGACCCGGCCGTGCGGGCCGCGGCCGCGGTCGCCGCGATCGTCGGCAACTGCTGGTCGGTCTTCCTCGGCTTCCGCGGCGGCAAGGGCGTCGCGACCGGCCTCGGCGGGCTGCTCGCCGTCGTGCCCTGGGCGGTGGCGCCCGCGGTTCCGGTGTGGCTCGCGGTCGCGGTGACGACGCGCTACGTGTCGCTCGGCTCGATCCTGGGGGCGCTCTGCGTGCCGCTCGGCGCGCTGCTCCTGGGCTACGGCGCGCCGGCCGTGGTCGCCGCGCTCGCGGCCGCGGCGATCATCGTCGCCCGGCACCACGAGAACATCGGGCGCCTCCTCGCCGGCACCGAGCGCCGGCTGGGAGAGAAACGGAGCACTGCGTGATCGCGATCGTCGGCGGCGGGAGCTGGGGCACGGCCCTCGCGATCCACCTCGCGCGGCAAGGCGCCGCGGTGCGTCTCTGGGCGCGCGAGCCCGAGGTCGTGGACGGGATCCGGCGGCAGCGTCGGAGCCCGTGGTACCTGCCCGACGTCGACGTGCCCCCGGGCGTCGAGCCGACGCTGGACCCCGCCGAGGCGATCCGTGACGCGGAGATCGTCATCATGGCGGTGCCGTCCGAGTTCTTCGCCGCGACGCTCGCGACCCTCCGGCTCGAGCGCGAGGGCGTGCCGATCGTCAGCGCGACGAAGGGGCTGGACCCGGTCCGTCATCTCCGGATGAGCCAGGTGATCGCCGAGCGGCTGCCGCGCGCGCGGATCGCCGCGCTGTCGGGCCCGACGTTCGCGCGCGAGGTGGCGCTGGGCCGCCCGACCGCCGCCGTCGTCGCGTCGCGCGACGACGTGCTGGCGGGGACGCTCCAGCGGCGGCTCGGCGCGCGCGAGTTCCGGCTCTACGCGAGCCAGGACGTCGTGGGCGCCGAGACGGGCGGCGCGCTGAAGAACGTGATGGCCATCGCGACCGGCCTCGCCGACGGGCTCGGCCTCGGCGAGAACGCGCGCGCGGCGCTCATCACGCGGGGCCTCGCCGAGATGACGCGTCTCGCGGTCGCGCTCGGCGCGGCGCCCGGGACGCTCGCCGGCCTCGCGGGGCTCGGCGACCTCGTCCTGACGTGCACGGGCAGCCTCTCGCGCAACCGCCAGCTCGGCATGGCGCTGGCGCGCGGCGAGACGGCGGCGGCCGTCGAGCGGGAGACGCGGATGATCGCGGAGGGCGCGCGCACCGTCACCTCGGCGCTCGCGCTCGCGAAGACGCACGCGGTGACGATGCCGATCTGCGAGGAGGTCGGCGCCGTGCTCTTCGCCGGCAAGCCGCCCGCCGACGCGGTGGCGTCGCTGCTCGAGCGCCCGCTCCGCCGCGAGGACCGCTAGGCCGATGCCCGAGCTCCGCAAGGACCCGGTCGTCGGGCGCTGGGTCATCATCGCGACCGAGCGCGCGCGGCGGCCGTCCGACTTCGCCGCCGCGGAGCCCGTCCGCCCCACGGGCACCGGCTGCCCCTTCTGTCCGGGCCGCGAGGCGACGACGCCGCCCGAGATCCTCGCGGGCCGCGCGCAGGGGGGGCCGAACGAGCCGGGATGGTCGTACCGCGTGATCGCGAACAAGTTTCCGGCGCTCCGGATCGAGGGCGACCTCGAGCCCACGGGCGAGGGGCTCTTCGACCGGATGAACGGCGTCGGCGCCCACGAGATCGTGATCGAGACACCGGACCACGCGGCCTCGCTCGCGACGCTCTCGACCGACGCCGTCGCCGGCGTCCTGCTGGCGTTCCGCGAGCGCATCCGTGATCTCAAGAAGGACCCGCGCTTCGAGTACGTGCTCGTGTTCAAGAACCACGGCGAGGCGGCGGGCGCCTCGCTCGAGCATCCGCACTCGCAGCTCATCGCGACGCCGATCATCCCGATCATGGTCGCCGACGAACTCGCCGGGTCGGCGCGCTATTACGCGATGAAGGAGCGCTGCGTCTGGTGCGACATCCTCCGGCAGGAGCGGCGCGGCGGGCGCCGCCGGATCCTCGAGGCGAACGGCTTCGTCGCCCTGGCGCCGTTCGCGCCGCGGTTTCCGTTCGAGACCTGGGTCCTGCCGATCGCCCACGGCGCCGCGTACGAGGACTCGAGCCCGGACCAGCTCCGCGGGCTCGCGGGGCTCCTGGGCGACTTCGTCCGGCGGATGAACCGGGTGCTCGGCGACCCGCCGTTCAACTTCATGCTCCACACGGCGCCCCTCCGGGACGCGCCGGGCGACTCCTTCCACTGGCACCTCGAGATCATTCCGAAGCTCACGCACGTCGCCGGGTTCGAGTGGGGGAGCGGCTTCTTCATCAACGCGATGCCGCCCGAGGACGCGGCCGCCGCCCTCCGGGCCGGCGGCTAGAATCGTGATACGATGTGGCGCTGTGGCGCGGGAATAGCTCAGTGGTAGAGCACGACCTTGCCAAGGTCGGGGTCGCGGGTTCGAATCCCGTTTCCCGCTCCACCAATTACCATCACGTCCTCGCGGAACACGCGTTCGAGGCGGCGTAGCCAAGTGGCCAAGGCGGAGGTCTGCAAAACCTCTATTCAGCGGTTCGAATCCGCTCGCCGCCTCCACTTCACCAACCCGTAGCGGAACCAGGCCGGAGACCGGACATGGCGGAAGAGATCAAGCGCGGCGGACCCCCGAAGGCGACCGACCTCAAGGGCGAGGAGTTCACCTGGACGGTGCCGCTCAGCGAGCCGCCCACGCGCGAGTGGTCGAAGCTCTTCTCGGAGCCGGCCGAGACCACAGTGATGTGCCACCCGAAGAAGCTCGGCATGATGCACCAGGCGCTCGTCTTCAAGTGTGAGGAGGCGAACCTGGGCACCTGGATCCAGCACATCGACCAGTGGATCCAGGGCGCGAACCACGCGCTCGCCGCCCAGGAGCAGCGCGAGAAGCAGAAGAAGGCCGAGCAGCTGCGCTACGACGAGGAGAAGAAAAAGCGCATCGAAGAGGTGAACGAGAAGTTCAGGAGGATCTAGGGCCGTGACGGGGGCGTGGCGGAATCGGAAAACGCTGAGGATTTAAAATCCTCCGTCCGCGAGGACTTGCAGGTTCGAATCCTGCCGCCCCTACCATCTCCGTCCGCGCTCGCCAGCCTGCGTTAGCGCTCCCGTCGCGCGCGCCGTGCTATCCTGCCTGTCGTGTTCAGCTCGCCCGGCGCCATCGCCATCCAGATCGGCCCCATCGTCATCCGCTGGTACGGGATCCTCATGGCCACCGCGATCGTGGTCGGCCTCTGGCTCGCCTACCGGCAGGCGAAGCGCGTGGGCCTGCCCGCGGACGACATCATCGCCTGCGCGCAGTGGGCGATCCTCGCCGGGCTCGTCGGCGCGCGTCTCTACGAGGTCGCGTTCAACTGGGACTACTACGGCCGTTACCCGTCGAAGATCGTCGCGGTGTGGGAGGGCGGCCTCGCGATCCACGGCGGCCTGATCCTGGGCCCGCTCGTCGGCGTGTGGCTCGCGCGCCGCTGGAAGCTTCCCGTGCTGCGCGTCCTCGACGTGGCGGCGCCCTCCGTCGCGCTCGGCCAGGCGATCGGGCGGTGGGGGAACTTCTTCAACGAGGAGGCGTTCGGCCGGCCGACGGGCTTGCCGTGGAAGCTCTACATCTCGCCCGCCCACCGGCCGCTCGGCTTCACCCAGTACGACTACTTCCACCCGGCGTTCCTCTACGAGTCGGTCTGGGACCTCCTCGTTTTCGCGCTCCTCGTCGCCTGGCTGTGCGCGCGCCTGCGCGGGAGGCCGGGCGCGCTCTTCTTCTGCTACCTCGGCCTCTACTCCCTGGGCCGGTTCGCGATCGAGGGGCTGAGGCTCGACAGCTTCTGGCTGGGCTCCTTCCGCGTCGCCCAGCTCGCGAGCATCGCCGGCGTCCTCGTCGCCGTCGTGGGGCTCGCCTGGACGCGGCGCGGCGGGTCGTCGGCCGCCGCGCGCTGACCGAGTCGCCGTCCGATGCAGCTCGAGCAGGTCGGCTCCCAGCTCTGGCGGATTCCCCGCGACGAGCGGCGCGGCATGCGGGTGCCCGGCCTCGTCGTCGCCGACGAGCGCCTGATCGCGTCCATCAGGAGCGACGCCTCGCTCGAGCAGCTCGCCAACGGCGCCACGCTCCCGGGGATCGTCCGCGCGGCCCTCGCGATGCCCGACATCCACCAGGGCTACGGCCTGCCCGTCGGCGGCGTCGTCGCGACCGACGCGGAGCGGGGCGTCGTGAGCCCGGGAGCGATCGGCTTCGACATCAACTGCGGCGTGCGGCTCCTCCGTACCGGCCTCGAGGCGCGCGAGCTCGAGGGCCGCCTCGAGGCGCTCGTGGACGCGCTCTACGCCGCGATCCCGACGGGCGTCGGCTCGCGCGGCGTCGCGGCCCTCGACGCGCGGCAGCTCGAAGAGGTCCTGGCGCGCGGCGCCGCCTGGGCGGTCGAGGCCGGGTACGGGCTCGCCGCGGACCTCGCGTCCATCGAGTCGGAGGGCCGGCTCGAGGGCGCCGATCCCGGGCGCGTCTCGCCCCGCGCGCGAGAGCGCGGCCGCGGTCAGCTCGGCACGCTCGGCTCCGGCAACCACTTCCTCGAGGTGCAGGTGGTGGATGAGGTCTACGACGCGCGGGCCGCCGCGGCGCTCGGGGTCGCGGCGGGGCAGGTGACGCTCATGATCCACACGGGCTCGCGCGGCCTCGGACATCAGGTGTGCACCGACTACCTCGACCTCACCGGCCGGGCGCTCAAGCGCTACGGGATCAGCGTGCCCGACCGCCAGCTCGCGTGCGCGCCGCTCGACTCCGACGAGGCGAGCGCGTACCTCGGCGCGATGCGGGCGGCGGCCAACTTCGCCTTCGCGAACCGCCAGGTGCTGACGCACTGGGCGCGGCATGTCTTCCGCCAGGCGCTCGGCGAGGCGGCGCGCGGCCTCGACATGGCCGTCGTCTACGACGTCGCCCACAACATCGCCAAGCTCGAGGACCACGTCGTGGACGGCGTCCCGCGGCGCCTGCTCGTGCACCGCAAGGGGGCGACGCGGGCGTTCCCGGGCCAGCCGGTCATCGTGCCGGGCGACATGGGGCGCTACTCGTTCCTCCTCCTGGGCACCGAGCTGGCGATGCGCGAGACGTTCGGCAGCACGTGTCACGGTGCCGGCCGCCTGCTCTCGCGCACGGCGGCGGTGAAGGCGGCGCGCGGCCGGCGGATCGATCAAGAGCTGCGCGCACGCGGCGTCGTGGCCCGCGCCACCGGCCGCGACGCGCTCGCCGAGGAGATGCCCGAGGCCTACAAGGACGTGAAGGACGTCGTGGACGTCGTCCACCGCTTCGGCATCTCGACGCGCGTGGCGCGTCTCCGCCCCGTTGGGGTCATCAAGGGCTGACGACGGCGCGACCACCAAGGGCGGAAGAAGCGGCGACTACCAAGGGCGGAAGAAACCCCATGGTAGACTAGGCCGATGTCCTGGACGCTGAAGAAGAAAGCCCAGGCCCTGCTCGTCGAGGAGCAGGGCACGGTGCGAAAGGATTGGGGCGGGAAGGTCGCGTTCGCCCTCGTGTACCCGAACAGCTACGCCGTCGGGATGTCGAACCTCGGCTTCCAGACGATCTACCGGCACCTGAACGCGCTCCCCGACGTCGTCTGCGAGCGCGTGTTCTTCCCCGACCCCGAGGACGTCACCGAGCTCCGGCGCACCGGCGGCGTGCCGTTCTCGCTCGAGTCGCTCCGGCCGCTGACCGACTTCCACATGCTCGGCTTCTCGGTGACGTACGAGGGCGACTACATCAACGTCCTGCGCCTGCTCGCGCTGGCGGGCATCCCGCTGCGCGCCGCCGAGCGCCGGCAGCGCGACCCGCTCGTCCTGATGGGTGGAGTGTGCGCCTTCTCGAACCCCGAGCCCCTCGCGCCCTTCATGGACCTGATCGCCGTCGGCGAGGGCGAGGAGCTCGTCGTCGAGCTGATCGAGCGCTACCGGGCGGCCGGCGCGGACCGCGAGACCTTTCTCGACGCGCTCGTCGGCGTCGAGGGTATCTACGTGCCCGAGCGCTACGACGTCACCTGGGAGCCCGGCGGCGTGCTCGCGGCCGTCACGCCGCGCGCGGGAGCGCCGGCGGTGGTCGCCAAGCGGCGGCTCAGGAACGTCAACGCGTTCGAGACGATCGCGACCGTCAAGACGCCGAACGCCGAGTACGGCCACATGGCCCTCCTCGAAGTGGGCAAGGGCTGCGGCCGCGGCTGCCGCTTCTGTCTCGAGGGCCAGGTGTACCGGCCGGTGAGGCACCGGAGCGTGGACGCGCTTCGCGAGACCGTGGCGCGCCTCGCCGAGAGCGGCGAGAAGCGGATCGGGCTCGTCGGCGCGTGTGTCTCCGACTATCCGTGGATCGGCGACCTCCTGAAGATCGTCGAGGAGAACGGCCTCGAGGTGTCGATCTCCTCGATCCGCGCCGACAGCCTGACGGACGACCTCGTCGCGGCGCTCGCGCGCGGCGGCCACCGCACGCTGACCGTCGCGCCCGAGGCGGGCACCGAGCGGCTGCGCCGCGCGATCCGCAAGGCGATCACCGACGAGCAGATCCTCGCGGCCTGCGACCTCGTGCGCGCCCACGGGATCCCGAACCTCAAGACCTACTTCATGCTCGGTCAGCCCACGGAGACGCGCGCGGACGTGGAGGCGATCCCGGCGCTCGCCGAGAGGATGCTCGAGCGCCTGCGCGTCCTCGATCCGGAGGGACACCCGTTCGGGCGGCTCACGCTCTCGATCTCGTCCTTCGTGCCGAAGCCCTGGACGCCGTTCCAGTGGGCGCCCTTCGACGGCGCCGACTCGCTCCAGACGAAGCTCGAGATCGTCAAGCGCGGCGTGCGCCGCTTCTCGAACGTGCGGGTCCTCCACGAGAACCCGCGCGAGGCGGCGCTCCAGGCGCTGCTCGCGCGCGGCGACCGCCGCGTCGCGGCCTTTCTCGAGCTCGCCGCCGGGTTCGATGGCGACTGGCGGCGCGCGCTCCGCGAGTGGGAGGGCGATCCCGGCTTCTACACGACGCGCGTTCGACCGGCCGATGAGCGCCTGCCCTGGGACCACTTCGACGTCGGGGTCAAGAAGGCGGGGCTGCTCCGCGAGTGGGAGCGGGCCCAGGCCGAGGGCGCCGTCACCGCCGGCGCGTCGTGATGGCACTCCTCGACACGCAGAACCGGCCGCTCAGCAATCTTCGCATCTCGGTCACCGACCGGTGCAACCTCCGCTGCGCCTACTGCATGCCGGAGGAGGACTACGTCTGGCTCCCGCGCGCCGAGATCCTCCACTTCGGCGAGGTGGCGGCCCTCGTGGACGTGTTCATGGGCCTCGGCGTGGACAAGGTTCGTCTCACCGGCGGCGAGCCGCTCCTGCGCCGCGAGCTGCCGCGCTTCGTCCGGATGCTCGCGGCGAAGCCGCTGCGCGATCTCGCGATGACGACCAACGGCGTCCTCCTCGCCGAGCACGCGCCGGCGCTCAAGGAGGCCGGGCTCCATCGGGTCACGGTGAGCCTCGACACCCTGCGCCCCGATCGCTTCGCAGCGCTGACGCGCCGCCAGAGCCACGCTCAGGTCCTCGAAGGGATCGAGTCCCTCGCGCGCGCCGGCTTCGCCGGGACGAAGCTCGACACGGTGGTCATCCGTGGCGTGAACGACGACGAGCTCGCCGATCTCATCGAGTTCGGCAAGCGGGTGCCCGCGGAGGTCCGCTTCATCGAGTACATGGACGTCGGGGGCGCGACGCGCTGGTCCATGGACCAGGTCGTGAGCCGGAAGCAGATGCTCGAGGCGCTGGAGGCACGCTACGGCCGGATCGAGCCCATCGTGGAGGAAACCAGCGCGCCGGCTGACCGGTACCGGCTCCCCGACGGCACCGTCTTCGGCATCATCGCCTCCACGACCGCGCCGTTCTGCTCGAGCTGCGACCGGAGCCGGCTCACCGCGGACGGTATGTGGTACCTCTGCCTCTACGCCCAGCGCGGCGTCGACCTGCGCGGTCCGTTCCGCCGGGGCGCGAGTCCGGAGGGACTGCGCGAGCTCGTCGCCGGCGGCTGGCGGCGGCGCGCCGACCGCGGCGCCGAGGAGCGCCTGGCCCTGCGCGAGCGCACGCCGCTCGTCCAGATCGCGCGGCTCAAGGAGGACCCGCACCTGGAGATGCACACCCGCGGGGGCTAGCGCCGCGAGGAGGGAACGCGTGAGCTCGTCCGACACGCCGAAGATCGACGTCCGGGAGCGCGGGGCCCAGCAGCAGACGTCCGAGCGCCGGCTGTACATGCAGCTCCACGCGTTCGGGGGCTGCCTCGACCCGAAGCCGCTCGTCCGGGCGCTCGAGTCGAGCCGGATCGAGGCCGTGCTCTACCAGGACACGAACGACCCACGCGGCGTGGGCGTCCTCGCGCTCCACGAGGACCCGGTCTTCTTCGTCCACGGTCTCCGCGAGCTCCTGAACGCCGAGCCCTTCGCGGGACTCGCGCCGAAGCCCGAGCTCACGATGTTCGGCCGGACGTACTCGTCGGGATTCGAGCAGGACCTCGACGAGTGGCTGCTCCGCCGGCCGCGGCGGACGGCGTTGAACCCGGCCTGGCCCTGGGCCGTCTGGTACCCGCTGCGCCGCACGGGCGCTTTCGCGCGGCTCTCGGGGGAGGAGCAGGGCAAGATCATCCGCGAGCACAGCGTGCTCGGCCACGCCTACGGCGACGCCGATCTCGCCCACGACGTCCGCCTCGCCTGCCACGGGCTCGACGTCCACGATAACGACTTCGTCATCGGTCTCGTGGGCAAGGACCTCCACCCGCTCTCGCACCTGATCCAGACCATGCGCAAGACCGTCCAGACCGCGCAGTACATCCAGACGCTCGGCCCGTTCTTCGTCGGCCACGCGCTCTGGCAGAGCCCGCTGCGCTGAGCTCCGGGCCCGAGCCCGGCACTTTAGAGACCCTTGCGGGAGGATGAACCCCCCGTGTGGAGGAGATTCCGATGGCGGAGTACATTCCCAGCCCCAGGGAGTGGGTGCGCGACCAGGTCGAGCTCTACGAGCGCAGTGGTGGAACCGAAGGCACCACGCTCCGCGACACCGGGCTGCCGGTGATCATCGTGACCCACACCGGCAACAAGACCGGCGCGATTCGCAAGACCCCATTGATGCGCGTCAAGGACGGCGCCAACTACATCCTCGTCGGTTCGCTTGGAGGAGCGCCGACAAACCCGGTCTGGGTGTACAACCTGCGCGCCAATCCGGCCATCGAGATCCGCGATCACACCGCGGTGCAGCCGATGCGGGTCCGCGAGGTTGAGGACGGGGCCGAGCGGGCGAGACTCTGGAAGCTCGCGGTCTCGGCGTATCCTCCGTACGCGGACTACCAGACGCGGACTACACGGCGGATCCCGATCTTCGTCGCGGAGCCTCGAAGCCAGCCGAAGCGGGAGGCGTAGGCGCTTCCGGTGGGCGGTCGCCGAACGCGATCCATGGCATCTACGCCGGCACCGGCCAGCGTCAAGAAACGGAGAATGGGTAGGATAGCTTGGTCCGCGTCAGCGATACTCTTCGCTGCTCGCCGCGCCATGGATGAGGAGGACAGGGGGACGATCGATCAGGGAAGGGGCGCGGGGAGGTCGGACTTGCCCATCAGATAGAGGTCCACGCCCCGCGCGGCAGAGCGGCCCTCGGCGATCGCCCAGACGATCAGCGACTGGCCGCGCTGCATGTCGCCGCAGGTGAAGACGCCGGGCACGCTCGTCATCCAGCTCGCATCGCGCCAGACGTTGCCGCGCTCCGTGATCGTGACGCCGAGGTCGGCGAGCATCCCGGGCTTCTCGGCGCCGAGAAAGCCCATCGCGAGGAGGACCAGCTCGCAGTCGATCGTGAACTCGCTCCCCGGTACGGGCTTGAAATCGAGCCGGCTGCCCTCGCGGACCATGTCCACCCGCATCGCCTCGAGTTGACGGACGCGCCCTGCGGTGTCGCCGTTGAAGCGCTGGGTGGAGACGGCGTAGACTCTCTCGCCGCCCTCCTCGTGGGCGCCCGACACGCGAAAGATGTTCGGCCACTGAGGCCACGGGTTGTCGGACGCGCGTGCGTCGGGCGGCCGCGGGAGCAGCTCGAACTGGTGGACCGACGCCGCGCCCTGGCGGTGGACGGTGCCGAGGCAGTCGGCGCCGGTATCGCCGCCGCCGATGATCACCACGCGCCTCCCCTTGGCCGTGATGAACTGCTCGTCCGGCACCACGTCGCCTTCGCAGCGCTTGTTCTGGAGCGTCAGGTACTCCATCGCGAAGTGGATACCCTGGAGCCCGCGCCCGGGCACGGGCAGATCGCGCGGCTGGCAGGCGCCGCCGGCGAGCACGAGCGCGTCGAACTCGCTGCGCAGGTCCGCGACCGCAACGTTCCCACCCACGTGGGCGTTCGTGCGGTAGGCGATGCCCTCCTTCTCCATGATCTGGAGGCGCCGGTCGAGGACGCGCTTCTCCATCTTGAACTCGGGGATGCCGTAGCGGAGGAGCCCGCCGATGCGGTCGGCGCGCTCGAGCACGATGACCGAGTGGCCGGCGCGGCAGAGCTGCTGGGCGCACGCGAGGCCGGCGGGGCCGGAGCCGACGACCGCGACCTTCTTGCCGGTGCGGACGGCGGGCGGCTCGGGGACGACCCAGCCCTCGTCGAAGGCGCGCGCGATGATCCGCTCCTCGACGGCCTTGATCGTGACCGCGTCGTCGTTGATCCCGAGGACGCACGAGCCCTCGCACGGCGCCGGGCAGAGGCGGCCCGTCCACTCGGGGAAGTTGTTCGTCGCGTGCAGGCGCTCGATCGCGTCCCGCCAGCGGTCGCGGTACACGAGATCGTTCCAGTCCGGGATGATGTTGCCGAGCGGGCAGCCCTGGTGGCAGAAGGGGATGCCGCAGTCCATGCAGCGCGCGGCCTGCTTTTTTAGATCGTCGACGGGGTAGGGGAGGTAGATCTCCCTCCAGTCGCGGAGCCGCTCCGCCACCGGGCGGGTCGGCCACTTCTTGCGCTGGATCTCGAGGAAGCCGGTGACCTTACCCACTCGGCGTCCCGACCAGCTCGGCGAACGTGGGCTCGCGCCCCTCGGCGCGGGCGCGCGCCTCGGCCGCCAGCACGCGCTTGTAGTCCTTCGCCATGACCTTGACGAACCGCGGCTGCACGCCGATCCAGTCGGCGAGGAGCTTGGCCGCGTAGGTCGAGTCGGTGAGCTGGATGTGGCGCTCGATGAGGCCGCGCACCAGCGCGATGTCCTCGGCGCGGTCGAAGGGCTCGAGGTCCACCATGCCGAGGTTGCAGCGCCGCTTGAAGTCGCCGTCCACGTCGAGCACGAACGCGATGCCGCCGGACATGCCCGCGGCGAAGTTGCGTCCCGTCCGTCCGAGGACGACGACGCGGCCGCCGGTCATGTACTCGCAGCCGTGGTCGCCGATCCCCTCGACGACCGCGTGGGCGCCGCTGTTCCTGACGGCGAACCGCTCGCCCGCGACCCCGCGCACGAACGCCTCGCCGCTCGTCGCGCCGTAGAGCGCGACGTTGCCGATGACGATGTTCTCCTCGGCGACGAACGTGGAGCGCTTCGGCGGATAGACGATGAGCCGACCGCCGGAGAGCCCCTTGCCCCAGTAGTCGTTGGCGTCGCCCTCGAGCGTGAACGTGATCCCGCGCGGGACGAACGCGCCGAACGACTGGCCGGCGGAGCCCGTGAAGTGGACGCGGATCGTGTCGTCCGGGAGGCCCTCGCCGCCCCAGCGGCGCGTGATCTCGTGGCCGAGCATGGTGCCGACGGTGCGGTTGACGTTCCGGATCGGCAGCGCGAGCTCGACGCGCTTCTGGCGCTCGATCGCGTCGCGGCACTTCGGGATGAGCGTGGTGCGGTCGAGGGCGCGGTCGAGCCCGTGGTCCTGGACCGTCACGCAGTGGCGCGCGACCTCGGGCGGCATGTCGGGCCGGTGGAAGATCGCCGAGAAGTCGAGCCCGCGCGCCTTCCAGTGGTCGAGCGCCGGCCTGAAGTCGAGCCGGTCGGCGCGCCCGATCATCTCGTCCATGGTCCGGAAGCCGAGCGCGGCCATGTACTCGCGCACCTCCTCGGCGATGAAGCGGAAGAAGGTCGTCACGAACTCGGGCCGGCCGTTGAAGCGCTTGCGGAGCTCCGGGTCCTGGGTGGCGATCCCGACGGGGCAGGTGTTCAGGTGGCAGACCCGCATCATGATGCAGCCGAGCACCACGAGCGGGGCCGTCGAGAAGCCGAACTCCTCGGCGCCCAGGAGCGCGGCGATCACGACGTCGCGGCCGGTCTTCATCTGGCCATCCACCTGGACGACGATCCGGTCGCGGAGCTTGTTCAGGACGAGGACCTGCTGGGTCTCGGCGATGCCGAGCTCCCAGGGAATGCCACCGTGCTTGATCGAGGTGAGTGGCGAGGCCCCCGTGCCGCCGTCGTGGCCGGAGATCAGGACGACGTCCGAGTGGGCCTTGGCGACGCCGGCCGCGACGGTGCCGACGCCGACTTCCGCGACGAGCTTCACGTGGATCCGCGCCTTTGGATTGGCGTTCTTCAGGTCGTGGATCAGCTGGGCCAGGTCCTCGATCGAGTAGATGTCGTGGTGCGGCGGCGGCGAGATGAGCTGCACGCCGGGCGTCGCGAAGCGCACCTTCGCGATCCAGGGGTACACCTTCGGACCGGGGAGCTGGCCGCCCTCGCCGGGCTTGGCCCCCTGGGCCATCTTGATCTGGAGGTCGTCCGCGTTCACGAGGTACTCGCTCGTCACGCCGAAGCGCGCGGAGGCGACCTGCTTGACCGCGCTCCGCCGGGAGTCGCCGTTCGCGTCGCGTGTGTAGCGGGCCGCGTCCTCGCCGCCCTCGCCCGTGTTCGACCGGCCGCCGATCCGGTTCATCGCGATGGCGAGGGTCTCGTGGGCTTCCTGGCTGATCGAGCCGTAGGACATGGCGCCGGTCGCGAACCGCCGGAGGATCGTCTCGACGGGCTCGACCTCCGCGAGCGGGACGGGCGCCAGCGCCGGCTTGAGCCCGATCAGGCCGCGCAGGGTCGCGAGGTTCCGGCTCTGCTCGTCCACGAGCTTCGTGTAGTCCTTGTAGATCTTGTACTGGCCCGCGCGCGTCGCGTGCTGGAGCCTGAAGACGGTGTCCGGGTTGAAGAGGTGGTACTCGCCGTCGCGCCGCCACTGGTACTCGCCTCCCCAGTCCAGCTCGGCCGCGCCCACCGGCCGGTCGGGGAACGCGCGCCCGTGCCAGCGGCGGACCTCCTCGGCGACGACGTCGAGGCCGATGCCCGAGACGCGCGAGGCCGTCCCGGTGAAGTAATGGTCCACGAGGTCGCGGTTCAGGCCGACGGCCTCGAAGATCTGGGCGCCGCAGTAGCTCTGCAGCGTCGAGATCCCCATCTTGGCCATGACCTTGAGGATCCCCTTGTTGAGCGCCTTGATGTAGTTCCGGACCGCCTTCTTGTGATCGGTCCCGGTGAGGATGCCCTGGCGGATCATGTCGTCCAGGGTCTCGAAGGCGACCCACGGGTTGACGGCGCCGGCGCCGTACCCGATGAGCAGGCACATGTGGTGCACCTCGCGCGCGTCGCCGGTCTCGACGACGAGCCCGCAGCGCGTGCGCTCGCCGCGGCGCACGAGGTGGTGGTGCACCGCGGCGGTGGCGAGGAGGCTCGGGATCGCCGCGCGACCGCGGCTCACGCCGCGGTCGGAGAGGACGACGACGTTGTGGCCCTCGGCGAGCGCCGCGCTCGCCGTCCGCTGGAGCTCCTCGAGGGCCCGCTCGAGCCCCGGCGCGCCCTCGCTGACGGTCCACAGCATGGGGAGCGTGATCGCCTTGAAGCCCGGCACGTCCACGTGCCTGAGCTTGGCGAGCTCCTCGTTCGAGAGCACCGGATCGGGGAGCACGATCTGGCGGCAGGACTCGGGCTCGGGCACGAGGAGATTCCGCTCGGGCCCGGCCGTGGACTCCATCGCCGTCACCAGCTCCTCCCGGATCTGGTCGAGCGGCGGGTTCGTCACCTGGGCGAAGAGCTGCTTGAAGTAGTCGTAGAGCGGCCGCGGCCGGTTCGACAGGACGGCGAGCGCCGTGTCGGTCCCCATCGAGCCGACCGGCTCCTCGCCGTTCTTCGCCATCGGCGCGAGGAGGATCCGGAGGTCCTCGTGCGTGTAGCCGAAGGCGATCTGCCGGTTCAGCACGGTCTCGTGGTCGGGCGCGGGCAGCGGCCGCTCGGGCAGGTCCTCGAGGCGCGCCGAGTGCTGCCTGAGCCACTCCGCGTAGGGATGCTCGGCGGCGAGCTTCGCCTTGATCTCGTCGTCGTCCACGATGCGGCCCTGCGCCGTGTCCACGAGGAAGATCCGGCCGGGATGCAGGCGCTCCTTGACCAGGATGTTCTCGGGCGGGACGTCGAGGACGCCGACCTCGGACGCCATGATCACGAGGCCGTCCTTGGTCACGTAGTACCGCGAGGGCCGGAGGCCGTTGCGGTCCAGCACCGCGCCGATCACCGTGCCGTCGGTGAAGGCGATCGAGGCCGGGCCGTCCCAGGGCTCCATCAGGGAGGCGTGGTACTCGTAGAACGCGCGCCGCTCCGGGCTCATGAACTCGTGGTTCTGCCAGGGCTCCGGGATCATCATGAGGATCGCGTGCGGGAGCGACCGGCCGTTCATCACGAGGAACTCGAGCACGTTGTCGAACGTCGCCGAGTCCGAGAGCCCCTCGCGCGTGACGGGCAGGACCTTCCGGAGATCGTCGCCCAGGAGGGGGGAGCGGCAGAGCGCCTCGCGCGCCCGCATCCAGTTGATGTTCCCGCGCAGCGTGTTGATCTCGCCGTTGTGGGCGATGTAGCGATAGGGGTGGGCGAGCGGCCACGAGGGGAACGTGTTGGTGCTGAACCGCTGGTGCACGAGCGCCAACGCCGTTTCCACGTCCGGATCCCCGAGGTCCGGGTACATGGCCTGGATCTGGTCGGCGGAGAGCATGCCCTTGTAGATCAGCGTGTTCGAGCTGAGGCTCGGCAGGTAGGCGAATTTGTTCTCGGGGATGTCGAGCGCCGCGACGGCCTTCTCGAAGAGCTTGCGGATCACGTAGAGCGTGCGCTCGAAGGCGGGGTGGTCGGCGACGCCCGCGCCCCGGCCGATGAAGACCTGCTGGATGTTCGGCTCGACCGAGCGCGCGGTGGCGCCGAGGAGATGGTCGTCGGTCGGCACGTCGCGCCAGCCGCAGAGCCGCTGGCCCTCCTCCTCGACGATCGAGTGGAGGAGCGCGCGCACCCGGTCGCGCTGCTCGGGGTCGCGCGGGAGGAAGACGAGCCCGCAGCCGTACTCGGTGACCGGGGGCAGGGGGATGCCGAGCCGCGCGCACTCGCGCCGGAGGAACCGGTCGGGCATCTGGAGCAGGATGCCGGCGCCGTCGCCGGTGTTCGGCTCGCAGCCGCACGCGCCGCGGTGGAGGAGGTTGATGAGGACCTCGAGCGCCCGGCGGACGATCGTGTGCGACTTCCGCCCCTTGATGTCCACGACGAAGCCGACGCCGCAGGCGTCGTGCTCGTGCTGCGGGTCGTAGAGGCCTTGGGCGGGCGGCTGGCCGGGCACCGGAGCGGGCGGCGTTCCGCGTTGAAGCTCGCTCATTACCGCATCCCCTTTGTGAACAGTTGCACGATACTACATATCCGGAGATTATTAGTCATCCAGAAAATTTGTATAGTGTGTATCAGCAAATCTGATAGTAAGATCAGGCGATGCACCTGGAGACGCTGCAACTCTACTGCGAGGTCGTCCGGCTCCGCTCCTTCTCCCGGGGCGCGGAGCAGAGCTTCGTCTCCCAGTCCGCGGCGAGCCAGGCCGTCCAGCAGCTCGAGGCCGAGCTCGGCGTGGCGCTGCTCGACCGGAGCAAGCGGCCGTTCGTCGTCACGCCCGAGGGCCAGGCGTTCTACGGGGCGTGCCGCGGGCTCCTGGAGTCGTGGGAGAAGGTGAAGACCGAGGTCGCCGCGGTGAAGGCGCGGGTGGACGGGACGGTGCGGGTCGCGGCGATCTACTCGGTGGGCCTCCACGACGTGAGCCGCCACATGCAGCGCTTCATGTCGCTCTACCCGGAGGCGCGCGTCCAGCTCGAGTGCCTGCACCCGCACAAGGTGGTGGAGGCGGTCATCGAGGGCGAGGCGGACGTGGGGATCATGTCCTACCCGCCCGCCGACCGCGCCCTCTCGATCGTGCCCCTGCGCGCCGAGCCGATGGCGTTCGTCTGCCACCCGAGCCACCGCCTGGCGCGGCGGCGGCAGATCCAGCCCGGAGACCTGAACGGCGAGACCTTCGTGGCGTTCGATCCCGGCCTCACCATCCGCAAGGCGATCGACAGGGCGCTCCGGCAGCACAACGTGAAGGTCAACATCGTGATGGAGTTCGACAACATCGAGACGATCAAGCAGGCGATCATCATCGATGCCGGCGTGAGCATCCTGCCGCGCCACACCGTCCAGAAGGAGGCGGGGATCCGGACGCTGGCGGTCGTGCCGCTGGCGATCCCCGACCTGGTCCGGCCGGTCGGGATCATCCACCGGCGGCAGAAGCTCCTGACGCCGACCGTGAGCCGGTTCATCCAGCTTCTCAAGGACGCGAGCGAAGAGCCCGCCGGGTCGGCGTCAACGTCCCGCGACGGCGGGCGCCCGCCCGCCAACTCGGGTAGGATGGCGGGTGGAGCCCGTGGAGGCATGAAGGGGGCAAGCAATGGGCGAGTTTGAGGACCAGTACACCCAGGAGCTCGAGGGCGACGTCAAGGCGACCCGGGGGGCACTCCTCGCCGACACCATTACCGTCCTGTCGCCGGCCGAGCCGATCTGCCTGAAGGAGACGGCGACCGTGCACGAGGCCGTCCAGACGATGCTGGCGCGCCGGCAGGCGGGGGTGCTGATCACCGACGCCGAGGGCCGGCTCACCGGGATCTTCACCGAGCGCGACGTGCTGACGCGGGTCCTCGGCCGGGACCTCGATACCCGGAAGACGGCGCTCTCGGCGGTGATGACGCCGAATCCCGACGCGCTCTCGGTGCGCGACCGGGTCGCCTGGGCGGTCCACTCGATGAGCGTCGCCGGCTACCGGACGGTGCCCCTGGTCGACGCGGAGCGGCGGCCGATCGGGGTCGTGACCGTCAGCGACGTCATCCGGTGGCTGGCCAACCTCTTTCCGGAAGCGGTCCTGAACCTGCCGCCGGGGGACCGGATCAAACGCCCCCACGAGATCGACGCGGGCTGACGGCCGGGGGGGCCGGTGGCCCGACCGGGGCGGCAAACCTTGCCGGGGTCTGGGCCGTCTTATAAAATGAGCGAGGTCCGCCGGAGTTCAGAGCGCGCCGACCGGGGGCGGGCGGCCTCAGCGGGGATTCCCGACACACCGATGGTCGTGGCCGGTGTGTGTGTGCGGCAGGGACGAGATTGAGCGAGGAGAGATGATTCGATGAGCGAGACGGCGACGCCTGCCGCGGGTGCGCACAAGTCGCTGAAGGAGCTGGACCGCGCGGTCATCCGGTTCGCGGGCGACTCCGGCGACGGCATGCAGCTGACCGGCGAGCAGTTCACCACCGAGTCGGCGTGGGCCGGCAACGACATCGCGACCCTGCCCAACTTCCCGGCGGAGATCCGCGCCCCGGCGGGCACGCTCTTCGGGGTGTCGAGCTTCCAGCTCCAGTTCGGCAGCCAGCGCGTCTACACGCCGGGCGATCGGCTCGACTGCCTCGTCGCGATGAACCCGGCCGCCCTCAAGGTGCACCTGCGCGACCTGAAGACCGGCGGGCTCCTGATCGTCAACACCCAGGCCTTCGACAAGCGCAACCTCGACAAGGCCGGCTACGCGTCGGACCCGCTCGCCGACCCGGCGCTCGGCGAGCGCTACCGCCTGCACAAGGTGGACATGACGGCGCTCACGCTCGAGGCCGTCAAGGACCTCCCGCTGAACACGAAGGAGAAGGACCGGACCAAGAACTTCTTCGCGCTCGGCCTGGTCTCGTGGATCTACACGCGGCCGCTCGAGCCCACGCTCGACTGGATCCAGAAGAAGTTCTCGAAGAACCCGGCCATCGCCGAGGCGAACACGCGCGTGCTGAAGGCGGGCCACGCCTACGGCGAGACCGCCGAGATCTTCAGCGAGCACTACGCGATCGAGCCGGCGGAGATGGCGCCGGGCCTCTACCGGGCGATGACGGGCAACCGCGCGCTCGCGTGGGGCCTCCTCGCGGCGGCGGCGCGCTCGAAGGTGCCCGTCGTCTACGGCGCGTACCCGATCACGCCCGCGAGCGACATCCTGCACGAGCTGGCCCTCCACAAGCGCTTCCGCGTGCGGACGATCCAGGCCGAGGACGAGATCGCGGCGGTGACGTCGGCGATCGGCGCCGCCTTCGGCGGGGCGATCGGCGTCACCGGCTCGAGCGGGCCCGGCATCGCGCTCAAGAGCGAGGCGATCGGCCTCGCCGTGACCGCGGAGCTGCCGCTGGTGGTCTTCAACATCCAGCGCGCGGGTCCGTCCACGGGCATGCCGACCAAGACCGAGCAGGCCGACCTGATGCAGGCGCTCTACGGGCGCAACAGCGAGTCGCCGGTCGTCGTGCTCGCGCCCGCCACGCCCGGCGACTGCTTCTACATCGCCTACGAGGCGGTGCGCATCGCGGCGAAGTACATGGTCCCGGTGATCGTCCTGAGCGACGGCTTCCTCGCGAACGGCTCGGAGCCGTGGCTGATCCCCGACGTCGGCACGCTGCCGCCGATCGAGATCGCGTTTCGGACGGAGCCGGAGGGCTTCTTCCCGTACCTGCGCGATCCAGCGACGCTCGCCCGCCCGTGGGTGCGCCCCGGCACGCCGGGGCTCGAGCACCGGATCGGCGGCATCGAGAAGCAGGACGTCACGGGCAACATCTCCTACGATCCCGACAACCACGACCACATGGTCCGGACGCGCGCCGAGAAGGTGCGGCGCGTGGCGCAGGAGATCCCGCCGACCTCGATCAACGGGCCGGCGACCGGCGACGTGCTCGTCGTCGGCTGGGGCGGGACGTACGGCGCCATCACGGCGGCGGTCGAACGCGCGCAGGGCGAGGGCAAGTCCGTCGCGTCCATCCACCTGCGCCACCTGAACCCGCTGCCGCCGGACCTCGGCCACATCCTGCGCGAGTACCGCCGGGTGCTCGTGCCCGAGATCAACAGCGGCCAGCTCGTGCGCGTGCTGCGCGCCGAGTACCTCGTGGACGCCGTCGGCTTCAACCGGGTGCGCGGGCTGCCGCTCGCGAGCGAGGAGATCCACGAGGCCATCACCCAGCTCCAGGAGAGTCGCGTATGAGCTCGAGCGGCGCCGACGCGAAGGAAGCGCCCAAGTACACGAAGAAGGACTTCGAGTCCGACCAGGACGTCCGCTGGTGCCCCGGCTGCGGGGACTACGCGATCCTGTCGGCGGCGCAGAAGGCGATGCCCGACCTCGGCATCCCGAAGGAGAACATCGTCTTCATCTCCGGGATCGGCTGCTCGAGCCGGTTCCCGTACTACATGAACACCTACGGCTTCCACACGATCCACGGCCGGGCGCCGGCCGTCGCGACGGGCCTGCGCCTCGCGCGGCCGGACCTCAAGGTGTTCGTGGTGACGGGCGACGGCGACGGGCTCTCGATCGGCGGCAACCACATGCTGCACGTGTTGCGCCGCAACGTGAACGTCACAATCTTATTGTTCAACAACCGGATCTACGGTCTCACGAAGGGCCAGTACTCGCCGACGAGCGAGCTCGGCAAGGTGACGAAGTCCACGCCCATGGGCTCGGCCGACCGGCCCGTGAACCCGCTCGCCTTCGCGCTCGGCTGCGGCGCCACGTTCGTCGCGCGCGCGGTGGACCGGAACATCCAGCACATGGAGGAGATGCTCAGGCGCGCCGCCCACCACCACGGCGCCGCGTTCCTCGAGATCCTCCAGAACTGCAACGTCTACAACGACCTCGCCTGGAACGTGCTCTACGACAAGGAGCAGAAGGTCCGGTACGAGCTCCGGCTGGAGCACGGCAAGCCGCTGCTGTTCGGGCCGCAGGACGACCGGAGCGCCGTCATCATGGACGGCGTCGTGCCGAAGGTGGTGAAGGCGAAGGACGTCCCCGAGAGCGCGCTCTGGATCCACGACGAGAAGAACGTGAACGCGGCGAAGCTCCTGGCGGACCTCTTCGCGCCCGACTTCCCGGTCCCGGTCGGCGTGCTCGCGGCCATCGAGGCGCCCGTCTACGAGGAGCTCATGCTCCAGCAGGAGCAGAAGGCGATCTCCGACCGCGGCCCCGGCGACATCGCGAAGCTCCTGACCTCCGGAGACACCTGGAAGATCTCCTGATCCTCTGGGATCCGCTGCCATGCCTCTGAGCCCCGGCCTCGTCGGCGAGCTCCAGCGGATCCTCGGCCCCGAGGGCCTCGTCCTGTCCTACGAGGGCCGGCTCGTCTACGAGTGCGACATGCACACCTTCTACAAGGGCGCGCCCGACGCCGTCGCGCTCCCGGCCACCACCGAGCAGGTCGTCGCGATCGTCGGGCTCTGCCGCCGCGCGGGCGTGCCCGTCGTGCCGCGCGGCTCGGGCACGGGACTGATCGGCGGCGCCATGGCGCCGTCGGGCGGCGTGATGGTCGCGCTCAACCGGATGAACCGGATCCTCGAGGTGGACCTCCCGAACCGCTGCGCGACCGTGGAGCCCGGGCTCATCAACCTGGCGCTCACGCGGGCGGTCGAGGCGCGCGGCTGGTTCTTCGCCCCCGACCCGTCGA
The DNA here is from genome assembly GCA_035260325.1 of Candidatus Methylomirabilota bacterium. Lineage (NCBI taxonomy): Bacteria > Methylomirabilota (SeqCode) > Candidatus Methylomirabilota bacterium. The sequence continues at coordinate 41,085 of DATFVL010000121.1, forward strand.
GCCAGATGGTGTCGTCCATCGGCGGCAACGTCGGAACGAACGCCGGCGGGCCGCACTGCCTGAAGTACGGGATCACCACCAACCACGTCCTCGGCCTCGAGCTCGTCACGGGGACGGGGGAGCTCGTCAAGCTCGGCGGGAAGGTGGCCGACCGCCCGGGTTACGACCTCACGGGCGTCGCGGTGGGCTCCGAGGGGACGTTCGGCCTCGTCACCGCGGTCACGGTGCGGCTCCTGCACGCGGCGGAGGCGGTGAAGACGCTCCTCGCGTCGTTCACGGACATCGAGGACGCCTCGGAGGCCGTGTCGGCGATCATCGCCGCCGGCATCATCCCCGCGGCGCTCGAGATGCTCGACGAGTTGATGATCCGCGCGATCAACGAGGGGACGGGGGCGGGCTATCCGAAGGACGCGGCCGCGGTCCTCCTGATCGAGCTCGACGGCCCCGCCGCCGAGGTGGACGCGCAGGGCGAGCGCTGCGCGCGGATCTGCTGGGAGCGCGGCGCCCTCGAGGTGCGCGTCGCGCGCGACGCCACGGAGCGGGCGCTCCTCTGGAAGGGACGGAAGGAGGCGGCGGGCGCCGTCGGCCGCCTGGCGCCGACCTACCTCCTGCAGGACGCGGTCGTGCCGCGCTCCAAGCTCCCCGCGATCATGCGCGAGCTCCGCGCGATCGGCGCGCGTCACGGCGTCCAGATCGCCAACGTCTTCCACGCCGGTGACGGCAACCTCCACCCGCTCATCCTCTACGACGATCGGAACCCGGCCGAGCTCGAGCGGGCGAAGGCGGCAAACGAGGAGCTGCTCCACGCGTGCATCGCGATGGGCGGCACCGTCACGGGCGAGCACGGCGTCGGCCTCGACAAGGCGAAGAACCTGCCGCTCCAGTATGCGGATGCCGACCTGAACTTCATGTATCGCTTGAGGCGCATTTTCGACCCCGATCGGATCATGAACCCGGGCAAGCTCCTCCCCGCGCACCCCGCGTGCGGCGAAGGCTTCCGCCCGCCGCGGCCGCGCCTGCCCGAGGGCGCCTGGATCTGAGCGTGGGCGCCGTCACGGGCTCGGTCGGGGGGGCGCTGGCGGCGATCGCCGGACGTCCCCGGGTCGAGGAGGGCGCCGAGGTCCACGCGGGCTTCACGATCGACGGGCTGCTCCCGCGCTGGGTCGTCCGGCCGGCGACGCTCGAGCAGGTGAGCGGGGTCCTGGCGCTCGCCTGGGACGCCGGGCTCGCCGTCGTCCCGCACGGCTCGGGCGCGGCGCAGGAGCTCGGTGTGCCGCCCGCGAAGGTGGACGTGGTCCTGGACCTCCGTGACCTCGACCGGGTCGTCGAGTACAACCCCGACGACCTCACGATCACGGTGCAGGCCGGGGTGACGCTCGGCACGCTCGAATCCTGGCTCGCCGCGCGCCGCCAGTTCCTGCCGCTCGACCCGCCCGGCGCCCGGGCGCGGACGCTCGGCGGGATCGCCGCCACCGGCGCGAGCGGCCCGCTCCGCCTGCGCTACGGCACGCTGCGCGACCTGCTGCTGGGCGTGAGGTTCGTCCAGGCCGACGGCGTCGTGACCTGGGGCGGCGCCCGCGTGGTGAAGTCCGTGAGCGGCTACGACGTGCCGAAGCTGATGGTGGGCGCCTGCGGGACGCTCGGCGTCATCGGCGAGCTGACGCTCAGGCTCCACCCGCTGCCCGACGCCGAGCAGACCTGGGTCGTCCCGTGTCGCGACGCCGGCGCGGCGCAGGACTTCGTCCTGCGGCTCCTCGACTCGACGGTGCAGCCGAGCCGGGTCGAGTTCCTGAACGCCGCCGCCCTCGCGGCCTGCGAGATCGCGGGGAGCGCGGCGGCCGTCGCGGTCTCGATCGGGACGGCCGAGGCCGCGGTGCGCGCCCAGGGCGACGCGCTGGGCGCACTCGCGCGCGCGGCGGGGAGCGCGGCGGGACTGGTGGCCGCGGGCTTCTGGGACCGTTACGACGCGGCGATGGCTCCGGAGGAGGGCGTGAGGCTCGGCGTCGGGACGCTCGCCTCGAAGGTCGGCGAGACCGCCGGCGAGATCGAGCGCGCCGTCGCGGCGTCGCTCGCGGGCGCCGCGCCGACGCTCGGCGGGTGCGCGCCGCTCGGGAGCCTGCGCGCGTCCTTCCCGGGGACCGACCCCGCGCGGGTCAAGGCCATCGTCGAGCGGCTCCGCGCGGCCGTCGCGCCGGCGGGCGGCAGCGTGACGATCCAGCGCGCCCCGCGCGACGTCCGCCGCGTGGTGGATCCGTGGGGGCCGGTCGAGCCGGGGCCGCTCGCGCTCATGCGCGCGCTCAAGGAGGAGTTCGACGCGCGGCGCGTCCTGAACCCCGGCCGCTTCGTCGGGGGGCTCTGATGGAGTCCACCCTGGGCGCCTTCAGCGGGCCCGACGCCCCCGATCTCGACGAGCTGAGGAAGTGCGTCCACTGTGGAATCTGTCTCCCGCAGTGTCCGACCTATCGCGTGCTGGGCCAGGAGATGGACTCGCCGCGAGGCCGCATCTATCTGATGCGCGCCGCCGCCGAGGGCCGCGTCGGGCTGACGGCGACCTTCCAGCGCCACATCGATCTCTGCCTCGGCTGCCGCGCGTGCGAGAGCGCCTGCCCGTCGGGTGTCAGGTTCGGCTCGCTCCTCGAGGCGACGCGCATCCAGTTGAGGCGCCACGGCCCGCCGCCCCGGCGGCGGCTCCTCGAGGCGCTGCTCTTCTCCGTGTTCCCCGAGCCGGGGCGCGTGGGCGCGGCACTCAAGGCCTTCAGGCTCTACCGGCGCAGCGGGCTCCGCCCCCTCGTCAGGGCGACGGGCGTCCTCCGCCTCTTCCCGCGCCTCGCGGCGCTGGAAGCGCTGCTCGACGACGTTCCCGCCGCGGCGGCCCTGCCCGAGCTCGTCCCCGCGCGAGGCAGGGTGAGGGGACGCGTCGGGCTCCTCACCGGCTGCGTCCAGCGCCACCTCTATCCGGGAGTGAACCGCGACACCGCGCGGCTCCTGGCGCTCGCCGGCTACGACGTCGTCGTGCCGGGCGCCCAGGGCTGCTGTGGGGCCCTCGAGCTCCACGCGGGCCGCGTGGACGCGCTGCGCGCGCGGGCCCGGGCCCTCGTCGCCGCGTTCCCCGAGGACCTGGACTTCGTCGTCGCCAATGCTGCCGGCTGCGGGTCGGCGATGAAGGAGTACGGCCACTGGCTGCCGGAGGCGGTCGGCTTCGCCGAGCGCGTGAGGGACGTCGTCGAGGTGCTCGGCGAGGCGGACCTCCCGCTCGGGCGGCTCGACCTCACGGTGACCTACCACGACGCCTGCCACCTGGCCCACGGCCAGCGCCTCCGCCAGGAGCCGCGGGCGCTCCTGCGCAGGATCCCCGGGCTCAGGCTCGTCGAGCTCGGCGACAGCGACCTCTGCTGCGGCAGCGCCGGCGTCTACAATCTCCTCGAGCCCGCCCTCGCGCGCGAGCTCCTCGCGGCGAAGGTCGAGCGGATCGCCGAGACGGGCGCGCGCGTCGTCGCGACGGGCAATCCGGGCTGCCTCCTCCAGATCGCGCAGGGCTGCCGCGAGCGCGGCCTGGACGTGACGCTCGTCCATCCCGTAGAGTTGCTTGCGAGAGCCGTGGAAGCGCGAGACGCAGGACGTCGCGGGGCCGCAGCGCGAGCCGCAGCCGCAAGGCGAGGCGAGTCTGGGATCGAGTCCCCGCCGTCCGAGGCGAGCGAAATCGACTGATGCGCATCAGGGTCAGGGACCACGTGAAGCTCCAGCCGGACAGGATGGCGAAGGTCGCCCTCGCCTCGACGGAGCGCGCCCTCCTCGACCTCTACTGCGTGGCGCCCGGCCAGACCCAGAAGCCCCACACCCACGGCGACCAGGACAAGATCTACTACGTGGTGGAAGGCCGCGGGCGGTTCAGCGTGGGCGGCGAGGAGCTCGTGCTCGAGGCGGGGGACGCGACCGTGGCGCGGGCCGGCGTCGAGCACGGCCTCGTCAACGACGGCACGGCGCCGCTCCTCGTGCTCGTCGTCGTGACGCCGCCGCCGCCGCACGCCTGAGCCGATGGCCCCCGCGGTCCGCGCGTCGCTGATGGTGACCTGCCTCGGCGACATGTTCTTCCCCGAGGTGGGTGTCGCCACGGTGCGGCTCCTCCGGCGCCTCGGCGTCGCCGTGGACTTCCCCGAGGGCCAGACCTGCTGCGGCCAGCCGCTCTTCAACTCCGGCTACCACGCCGGCGCCGCGCGCGTCGGCGCCCGGATGGTCGAGCTCTTGAAGGACGCCCAGCACGTCGTGGTGCCCTCGGGCTCGTGCGCGTTCATGGTGAAGCACGAGCTGCCCGGCCTCCTCCACGACCCCGCGCAGCGCGCCGCCGCCGAGCGCGTCGCCGGGCGAACCTACGAGCTGTCCCAGTTCCTCGTGAAGGTGCTCGGCCGGACCGAGTTCAAGGCCTCGGTCGCGGGGCGCGTGACCTACCACGACTCCTGTCATCTCCTGCGTGGCCTCCACGAGTCGGCGACCCCGCGCGCGATCCTCCGGAAGCTCGTGGGCGCGGAGCTGGTCGAGCTCGGCGGAGCGGACGAGTGCTGCGGCTTCGGGGGCTCGTTCGCCGTGCGGCTGCCCGAGGTATCCTCGCAGATCCTCGACAAGAAGCTCGCGAACATCGAGGCGACCGGCGCCGCGTGCGTCGTCGCCTGCGACGCGGGCTGCCTCATGCAGATGGGGGGCGGGCTCCGGCGGCGGGGCTCGCGGGTGCGCGCGCTCCACCTCGCGGAGCTGATCGGCGGGGAAGGGACATGAGACATCCTGTGTCAACCATCGCGCGCTCAGGCAGCGGCGAGCGCCTGGGCGGCGCGATGCCGGCGGACGTCGTATGGGGTGCGATCCTGCCAGCAGCGCCAAAGGATGCGGGCCCACGCGCGGGCGAGGAT
>DATFVL010000122.1 GCA_035260325.1 Candidatus Methylomirabilota bacterium
CACGGCGGGCAACGTGGTCCCGCCGGAGGGGTTCCTCCGCGCGCTCCAGACGATCGCGCGGGACCACGGCGCCCTCCTGATCGCGGACGAAATGATCAGCGGGTTCGGCCGCACCGGCATGATGTGGGGCGCCGAGCACGACGGCGTGGTGCCCGACGTCATGACGATCGGCAAGGGCGTGGGCGGCGGGTTCCCGCTCTCCGGCGTGGTCTCGACCGACGCGATCACGGCCGCCAAGCCGTGGTCGAACCCGAGCGCGAGCTCGTCGAGCTACGGCGGCAACCCGCTCGCGTCCGCCGCGGGGCTCGCCGCGCTCGAGATCATCCTGAAGGAGGACCTCGTGACGAACGCGGCGCGCGTCGGCAAGGTGATGCTCCAGCGGCTCGAGGCGCTCAAGGAGAAGTACCGCTGCGTCGGCGAGGTGCGGGGCAAGGGGCTCATGCTCGGGATCGAGCTCGTCGCCGACCGGGCCACGAAGGCCCCGCTCGCGAGGACCGTCACGCAGGCGCTCTACCAGGAGTGCCTGCGGCGCGGCCTCCTCGCGATGACGTACGCGCCTTCGATTCGCATCAACCCGCCCCTCGTGATCCGCGAGGAGCAGGCGCTGGCGGGGCTCGCGATCCTCGACGAGGCCCTCGGGGCCGTCGTCCGGGAGCACGGGCTCCAGTAGGATGCTGCGGGCCGCGATCCTCGGCTTCGGCAACGTCGCCGTCCACGGCCACGCGCCCGGCTGGCGGCGCCGGCGCGACGTCGAGATCGTCGCCGTGACCGACACGCGTCCGGCCCAGCGCGCGCTGCTCGGCGCCCACCTGCCGGGCGTCGGCTGGCGGGCGAGCGCGGAGGCGCTCCTCGCGGAACCCGGGCTCGACTTCGTGGACATCTGCACGCCGCCGTCGAGCCACGCGCCGCTGATCCGCGCGGCTCTCGAGCGCGGCCTCCACGTGCTCTGCGAGAAGCCGCTCGTGAGCTCGCCCGCCGAGCTCGAGCCGCTCGCCGCCCTCGCCGCGGCCAAGGGCCGCGTCCTCCACACGGTCCACAACTGGCACCACGCGCCGATCGTCCGCCGGACGCGCGAGCTCGTCCGCGACGGGCGGATCGGCCGGGTGACGCGCGTCGTCTGGGAGACGCTCCGGACGCGCCCCGCGGCGACGAGCGGCGACGGTGACGACAACTGGCGGCTCGATCCCGCCGTCGCGGGCGGCGGCGTCCTCACCGACCACGGCTGGCACGTCTTCTACGTGGTCCAGGGCTGGATCGGCGAGGCGCCCCGGACGGTGAGCGCGCGGCTCGAGACCCGGCGGCACACCCGGTGGCCGGTGGAGGACACCGCGACCGTGCGCGTCGCCTTCGAGGGCGCGACGGCGGAGATCCTCCTCACGTGGGCCGCCGCCGCGCGCCGGAACTGGGCCCAGCTAACGGGGACCGAGGGCACGCTCGAGCTCCTCGACGACACGATCGTGCTCCGCCGCCGGGGCGCCGAGGAGCGCTGGCCCTGCCCGCCGCCGCTCTCCGACGGCTCGCAGCACCCGGAGTGGTTCGACGCCGTCGCCGGGCAGTTCGTCGCCGAGCTGGCCGCGCCCGCGGCGGGCGGCGGCAACCTCGCCGAGGCCTCGCTCTGCGTCGCGCTTGAGCACGCGGCGCGCGCCTCGAGCCGGGCCGGCGGCCGCGGCGTGGACGTCGCGGAGGCCGCCGTCTGACGCGCTCCGCGGCGAGCGTCCTCGTCGTCGTCCCGCCCGAGCCCGCCGCGCGCGTGAGCGCCGCGACGCCCGTGGCGGGCCTCCCGCTCCTGCGCCGGATCGTCCTGGCCGGCACGCGCGCGGGCTTCGACGCCGTCCTGGTCCACCGCGGCGCGGGGCCCGCGGATCTCGTCGCCGGGACGCCCGCCGCCCCGCTCACGCCGGAGGCGTTTCCGGGCGCGCGCGGGCGCGTCGTGATCCTCCCCGCGAACGTCGTGCCGCAGCCTCGCTGGCTCCGCGCGCTCCTCGAGGCGGAGCTGGCGCCCGAGAAGGCCTACGTGGACTCGTCCCTGGCCGCGGTGATCGAGACGGAGCAGCCGGCGCGCGTCCTCGCGGCCGCGGCGGCGAGCCGCGACGCGGACGAAGCCGTGGCGGCGCTCGGCGCGGGGTACAGCGACCCGCCGGCGGTCGTCGACGCGGCCGGCCGCTTTCCGCTCGCGACGGTGGCCGACGTCCCCGCCGCGGAGCGCTGGCTCCTCCGGAGCCTCGTCAAGCAGAGCGAGGGGTTCATGTCGCGCCACGTCGAGCGCCGGATCTCGCTCGCGCTCACGCGCCGGCTCCTCGGGACGCGGGTGACGCCCGACGCGATGACGCTCGTGAGCGTCGCGATCGGCCTCGCGGGCGCGCCGTTCTTCCTGTCGGTCTCGCCCGGCTGGCAGGTGACCGGTGCCCTCCTCTTCCTGGCGCACTCGATCCTCGACGGGTGCGACGGCGAGCTCGCGCGGCTCAAGTTCCTCGAGTCGCGGCGCGGCGCGATCCTCGACTTCTGGGGTGACAACCTGGTGCACGTCGCCGTCTTCGCCTGCATCGCGGCCGGCTGGAGCGTCGCGATCCACGCGGCGTGGCCGCTCGCGCTCGGGGCCGTGTCGATCGCGAGCACCCTCGCCGCGGCCGCGTGCGTCTTCCGCCGCACGATGCTCGACGTCGTGCCCGGGGTCGGCGCGTCGGCGACCGACCGCATCGCCGAGGCCATGGCCCACCGCGACTTCATCTGGGTGGTCCTGGCACTCGCCGCGTTCGGCCGCGTGGACTGGTTCCTCGTCCTCACCACGGCCGGCGCGCCGATCTTCCTGCTGCTCCTCCTCTGGGTGGGCGCCGGGCGGCGTCCGGCCTGAGCGCGTGGCCGGTTTCGTCGACGTCCTGCTGCGCGGTCTCGCGCTCTGCGGCCAGGCGGTCGCCGTGGGCGGCGTGGTCTTCGGGCTCTGGCTCCTGCTCCCGGCGCTCGCCGCGCGCCCGGCGCTCGGCGCGCTCCTGCGACGGAGCCTCGCCACGACCGCGACGGGCGCGGTGGTCGTCGCCGTCGCCCAGGCGCTGTCGCTCGGAGTCCACATCGCCGCACTCGCTGGCGACGCCGGCTGGCCGGTGCGCGAGATCGCCGCGACCACCTACTTCCACGCCGCCGTCGCGCGCATCGTCGCCTGCGCCCTGCTGCTCGCCGGCTGCGCGGTCGTCGGCCGCCGCGGCCCGGGCGCCCGCTGGGGCTGGCTCGTCCAGGCGGTCGCTGTGGTCGCGCTCGGCGCCTGCGCCGCGTGGACGAGCCACGCCGCGGCGCGGGTCGGCCCGCGCGCGCTCCTCCTGACGCTCGACGCGCTCCACCAGCTCGCGGCGGGCGTCTGGATCGGCGGCCTGGCCCAGCTCGTCGTCCTGGCCTGGGGCCGCGCCGCCGCGCCGTGGCCCGCGCGGCTGCTCAAGCGGTTCTCGGCGACGGCGCTCGCCGCCGTCGGCGTGCTCGTCGCCGCGGGCGTCGGGCTCGCGCTGGCCTACGTGGACGGCGCGCACGCGCTCTTCGGCACGTCCTACGGCCTCATGGTGCTGAGCAAGGGGGCGATCCTCGCGGGCCTCGTCGTCCTCGGCGCGCTGAACTTCTTCGCCGTGCGGCGGCTCCCCGACGCGGCGGACGTCGGCCCGCCGCGCCTGCGCCGGTTCGTCGAGGTCGAGCTCGGCCTCGGCGCCACGGTCCTCTTCGTCGCCGCGTCGCTCACCTCGCTGCCGCCCGCGGTGGACGTCGTCACGGACCGCGCGAGCTTCACGGACGTGCTCCGGCGGCTCACGCCGAAGACGCCCACGCTCACGTCGCCGCGCATCGCGGACATGCCCGTGGACGATCCGACGGCGCCGCGGACGGACGCCGACCGCGCCTGGTCGGAGTTCAACCACAACGTCGCGGGGCTCTTCGTCCTCGGCATGGGCCTCCTGGCGCTGCTCCACGCGACGGACCGCGCGCGCTGGGCGCGCCACTGGCCCCTCATCTTCCTCGGGCTTGCGGCGATGCTCCTCGTGCGCGACGACCCCGGCGACTGGCCGCTCGGCCCGCGGGGGTTCTGGGCGGGCATGCTGGCCCCCGAGGTGCTGCAGCACCGGATCTTCGTCGCGCTCCTCGTCGCGTTCGCGGTCTTCGAGTGGATGGTGCGCGCCGGGCGTCTCACCTCGCCGCGCTGCGCGCTCGTCTTCCCGGTCCTCTGCGCGCTCGGCGGCGGCCTGCTCCTCACGCACTCGCACGCGGGCCTCAACCTCAAGGACGAGTTCCTGAACGAGCTCACGCACGCGCCGCTCGGGCTCCTCGGGATGCTCGTCGGCTGGGGACGCTGGCTCGAGCTGCGGCTGCCCGACGGCGGCGAGCGGCGCGCGCGCTGGCTCTGGTCCGCCGCGCTCGCCACCGTCGGCGTGGTGCTGCTCGTCTACCGGGAGCGCTGACGCTGCGCCTCCTCCGCCTCGCGCTCCTCGTCCTGGGCGTCGCCCTGCTCGCCGCGCTCGTGGCGGAGAACGACCCGCAGGCGATCCTGGCCTCGATCGGCCGGCTCTCCTGGCGGCTCGCGATCGTGCTCTGTTTCCCCGTGGCGCTCGTCATGCTGTTCGACACCCTCGGCTGGCGCTTCGCGTTCCTGCGGGACGGCGTCGCGTTCCGCACGCTGTTCACGGCGCGGCTCGCCGGCGAGGCCTTCAACCTCGTGACGCCCACGGCGGCGGTCGGCGGCGAGGCCGTCAAGGCCTGGCTCCTCCGCGGCGTCGTCCCGCTCGCCGCGAGCGTGCCGTCGGTCATCGTGGCGAAGACGACGATCGTCCTCGCGCAGGGCCTCTTCCTCCTGCTGGGCGTGGTCCTCGCGTGGTCGAGCACACCGCGCGGGTCGACCCTGTTCCGGGCCATGCTCTGGCTCCTCGCCATCGAGGCGGTGGCACTCGCGGGGTTCGTCGTCGCCCAGCTGCGCGGGATGCTCGCCTGGGGCGGGCGGCTCGTGACCCAGCTCGGCGTGAAGGGCGTGCGGACCGAGGCGCTCGACCGGATCGACGACGTGCTCGCGCGCTTCTACCGCACGGCGCCCGGACGGCTCACCCTCTCGATCGCGTTTCACTTCGTCGCGTGGCTGCTCGGCGCCGTCGAGACGTGGCTCATCCTCGGCTTCCTCGGCGTCCCCGTGTCGCTGACGGCGGCGACCGTGATCGAGGCCTTCGCCACCGCGATCCGCTTCGCGACGTTCCTGATCCCGGCGAGCCTCGGCGCCCTCGAGGGCGGCTACGTCCTCACCTTCGCGGCGCTCGGCCTCGGCTCGACGACGGCCGTGTCGTTCGGCCTGATCCGGAGGATCCGCGAGGCGGTGTGGATCGGGCTCGGGCTCGTCGCGTTCGCGGCGATGCGGACCGGCGGCGAGGCGACGGAATCGTCGTGATCGCGCGCTTTTAAAGCGCCCGGTCGTCTGCCCGCGATTGCTAGAATTGCGCCGATGAGAGCCCGTCGCCTCGCCTTCCCGCTCGTCGCGCTCCTCGTCCTGTGGGCGGGAGGGGCGGGGGCGGGCCTGCCCACGGTCACGCACGAGGGACGCCCGTACGTCGAGCTCACGCGCGTCGCCGCGAGCCTCCAGTCGGCCAAGCTCGAGGCGGCCGGGGCGGCGGCCCGCGCGCGCCTCACGACGCCGGGTCACGTCGTCACCTTCACCCGCAACCGGTCGCGCATCCTCGTGAACGACGCGCCCGTTGTCCTCGACGCGCCCGTGCGCGTCAAGCGCGGCGTGTGGCTCGTGCCCGAGTCGTTCGTGGACCGCGTGCTGCCACGGCTCGCCGCGGGCACGCGGGTCGTCACGGCACAGGCCCCGCCGCCGGCCGTGACGCTCGACGAGCTGCGCGTGCGGTCCTATCCCTCGTTCACGCGGATCGTGCTGGAGACGGGCGGCCCCGTCACCCATCGCGTCGAGCAGACCGGGCCCAAGGAGGCGCGCATCCGGATCGTCGGGCTCGCCGGCGACGCGCGCACGGAGGAGGTCAAGGACGGGTTCGTGGACGAGATCCGCGTCGAGCGCGCGGGGGCCGACGCCGTCGTGCGCGTGGTCTACGAGGGCGCGGCCGGCACGCTCCGCGCGAGCCTGCTCGTCGACCCCCACCGCCTCGTGCTCGACCTCCACCGGCCGGTGGACGAGGCCCTTCGCGAGAACCGCGAGGAGCTGACGCCGCTCCGGACGATCGTGCTCGACGCCGGCCACGGCGGCCACGACCCGGGCGCGATCGGGCCCGCGGGGCTCCAGGAGAAGGAGCTGGTCCTCGACGTGACCCGGCGCGTGGCGAAGCTCGTCGAGGAGCGGCTCGGCCTCAAGGTGCTCCTCACGCGCGACAGCGACGTCTTCGTGCCGTTGCGCGACCGGACGAGCTTCGCCAACCGCCAGGGCGCCGACCTCTTCGTCTCGATCCACGCGAACGCCCACCGCGTGGCGGGCACCGACGGGGTGGAGACCTTCTTCCTCTCGTCCGAGGCGACGGACGGCGCCGCGCGGCAGGTCGCCTTGCAGGAGAACGGCGCGATGCAGCTCGAGAAGACGGCCGGCCGCGGCGACGGCAGGGCGGACATCGTGAAGACCATCCTCTGGGACCTCGCGCAGTCGGAGTTCCAGGTCGAGTCCGAGCGCCTCGCCGCGATCGTCCACGACTCGGTGACCCAGACCCTCCGGATGTCGAACCGCGGCGTGAAGCAGGCGGGCTTCTACGTCCTCGGCGGCGCGGCGATGCCGGCGATCCTGCTGGAGATCGGCTTCGTCACGAACCCGCGCGAGGAGCGGAAGCTCAAGGACCCGCGCTACCGCGACGAGCTGGCGCGGGCGATCCTCGCCGGGCTCGCGGAGTACAAGCGCAACTGGGACCAGCGGCTCCGGGCGGCGGGCGAGCCGGCCGCGCCGCGCGCGCGCTGACGGCGATGCCGCGCCCCGACGGTCGCGCCCCCGACCAGCTCCGCCCGGTCACGCTGACGCGCGACTTCCTCCTGCACCCCGAGGGCTCCGTGCTCGTCGAGTTCGGCGCGACACGGGTGATCTGCACCGCGTCGGTCGAGGACAGGGTGCCGCCCTTCTTGAAGGGCCAGGGGCAGGGCTGGGTCACCGCGGAGTACGCGATGCTCCCGCGCTCGACCAACACGCGGACGCCGCGCGAGACCCGCGGGCCGAGCGGCCGCTCGCAGGAGATCCAGCGGCTCGTCGGCCGCGCGCTCCGCGCGGTGATCGACCGCGGCAAGCTCGGCGAGCGGACGATCTGGGTGGACTGCGACGTCATCCAGGCGGACGGCGGCACGCGGACCGCGGCGATCACCGGTGCGTTCGTCGCCGTGGCCGACGCGATCGGCCGGGTGCCCGGCCTCCAGCCGACGGCCGTGCTCCGCGACTGCGTCGCGGCGGTGAGTGTCGGCGTGGTTCAGGGCCAGTCGATGCTCGACCTCTGCTACGCCGAGGACTCGGCCGCCGAGGTGGACATGAACGTCGTCATGACCGGCGCGGGCGAGTTCGTCGAGGTGCAGGGCACGGCCGAGCAGGTGCCCTTCGGCCGCGCGCGCCTGGACGCGCTCCTGGCGATCGCCGAGGCCGGCATCCGCCGCCTCGTCGGCCTGCAGCGCCGAGCCCTCGAAGCGCGTGCCGAGCGCGTCTTCACCCTCTAGGCCGCGCCTCGTCCTCGCGACGCTCAACCACGGCAAGGCGCGGGAGCTCGAGGCGCTGCTGCGCGGCGTGCCCTTCGAGGTCACAGCGCTCGCCGCGTTCGCGGGTGCCGCGCTCCCCGAAGAGACCGCCGACTCGTACCGCGGAAACGCGCTCCTGAAGGCGCGCGCGGCGGCGCGCCTCGCGGGGGCGTGGGGGCTCGGCGACGATTCGGGGCTCGAGGTGGACGCGCTCGGCGGCGCGCCGGGCGTGCAGTCGGCGCGCTACGGCGGTCCCGGCCTCGACGACGCGGGCCGCGTGGCGCGGCTCCTCGAGTCGCTCGCCGCAGTCCCGCCCGAGAAGCGCACGGCGCGCTTCCGCTGCGTGATCGCCGTCGTCGAGCCCGACGGGCGCGAGCATTTCGCCGAGGGTGTCGTCGAGGGCGTGATCGCCGCGGCGCCGCGCGGCACGGGCGGCTTCGGCTACGACCCCGTGTTCTACTATCCGCCGCTCGGCCGCACGCTCGCCGAGGTCACGCCCGCGGAGAAGATGGCCGTGGACCATCGCGGCCGCGCGGTGCGAGCCGCGCGGCGCTTTCTCTCCGGGTGATATATTGTGTCTTCAGCGTCGCCGCGCAGTGACTCGTCGGGGTGTGGCGCAGCCCGGTAGCGCACCTGCTTTGGGAGCAGGGGGTCGGAGGTTCAAATCCTCTCACCCCGACCATTCTTCAGACATGGACCGTAGACAGGTGGACCGCCGGACCTTCATCCTGACCTCGACGCTCGCCGGCGTGGCCGCGCCGTTCCTCGTCGAAGCGCAACAGGCGGGACGCGTCTGGAAGGTCGGCGTCCTCGAGCCTGGCCACCTGGCGGTCCAGGCCCATCTGATCGAGGCCTTTCGGCAGGGCCTGCGCGAGCTCGGCTACCTTGAGGGGCGCAACCTCGTCATCGAGCGGCGGTTCGCGGAGGGCACGCTCGAGCGTCTGCCCGAGCTGGCGGCCGAGCTCGCACGGCTCAAGGTCGATGTCATCGTCGCCGCCGGCACCCCGGCGATCAAGGCAGCGCGGCAGGCGACGCGGGAGATTCCCATCATCATGTCCGCGGTCGGCGACCCGGTGGGCGAGGGGTTGGTGGCCAGCCTTGCCAGGCCGGGAGGCAACATCACGGGCGTCACGGTGCAGTCGCCGGAGCTGAGCGCCAAGCGGCTACAGCTCCTCAAGGAGGCCGTTCCCCGGGTCTCGCGCGTCGCGATCGTGTGGGATCCGCGCATCGTCCACGAGGTCAACGGGTTCAATGAAGCGGAGATCGCCGCCCGGTCGCTGGGTCTCACGCTGCTGTCCGTCCGCGTGAAACGCCCGGACGACCTCGAGGTCGCGTTTGCCGGCGCGGCGCGCGATGGAGCGAACGGAGTGTTCGTGTTCCCGAACTCGATCACCACCGATTACGGGAAGCGCATCGCGGACCTGGCGCTCAAGCACCGACTGCCGGGAGTCTACGGCGTCGGCGAGCTCGCCGAGGCGGGCGGGCTCCTCGCGTACGGGCCGGTGCGCGCGGACAACTACCGGAAGGTCGCCGCGTTCGTGG
>DATFVL010000123.1 GCA_035260325.1 Candidatus Methylomirabilota bacterium
GAAAAAACGCCGTCGCTGGAGGTACTTGATGAGAACGTAACCCGCCAATGCCGCCGCCACGACGACGACGAGGGAGCGTCCAAGACGGGCCGCCTGCGACGCGACGAGCTCCAGGGCATCGCTGAAGACGTAGCCGAGCCCCATCCAGGCGCCTGCCCAGATGAGCGCGCCGGCGCCGTCGAGCAGGAGGAACTGCCAGCGGGCGACGCCGACCATCCCGGCAAGGGGCGGAGCGACGGTGCTCAGTCCCGGGACGAACTTCGCGATCAACAGCGCGCTCCTCCCGCGCCTGATGAACAGGTTCTCCGTCCGTCGGACGCACGAGTCCGGCTCGAGGGCGAGGCGGCACAGGAGACCGAGGACTCGACCGCCGCGCCGCCGGCCGAGCTCGTACCAGACGACGTCCGGTGGCAGCGACGCCGCGAGCGCGGCCCCGAAGGCGAGCGCCGGGCTCATCCGTCCCGCGCCCATGAGCGCCCCGACGCCGAGGAGGACGGGCCCGGCGGGGATCGGGAGCCCGATCTGCTCCGCCAGCACGAACGCGAAGAGCACCACGTAGCCGTACTGCGACAGGACCTGGACGGTCTCGCTCATCGCGCGTCGCTCAGCAGCGTGCCTAGGCTCGGACCCCCGACACTACCATCAACGTGCGCCTTCCACTAGCGCAGGCCGCCCGCGATGAGCAGCATTACTAGGCTAATTTGCCGCCGTCGACGGCGATGGACTGACCCGTGATGAAAGGCGCCTTGTCGGATGCAAGAAACACGATGGTCTGGGCGATCTCTTCGGGCGTCCCTGCGCGTTTGGCTGGCACTCCCGCGACCAAGCCGGCCTTCCTGTCGACACTGCCGGTGAAGCGGTTCAGCATCTCGGTCTCGACCGGACCAGGGGCGACCGCGTTGACGCGTACGCCGAACGCCACCGCTTCGAGCGCCGCTGACTTCGTCAGCCCTTCGACCGCGTGCTTGCTGGCCGAGTACACGGACCCGCCCGGCACACCGACCCGGCCCAGGACAGAAGACAGGTTGACGATGTTGCCGTGCCCTTGGGCCAGCATCACGCGCAGCTCATGCTTCAGGCTCAGCAGCGTGCCGAGCACGTTGGTCTCGAAGGTGGCCACGTAGCTGTCGGCGGACTGTTCAGTCACCGGGCCGGGCTGGCCTTCGGTACCGGCGTTGTTGACGGCCACGTCCAGGCGGCCAAAGCGCGCGACGGTCTGATCGACAAGGCTGCGCACGTCGTCCTCGCGGCGCACATCGGCGCGCACGTAGTCAGCCTCCGCGCCGAGGGCACGCAGCTCAGTGGCCAATGCTTGGCCAGCTTCGTCGCGTCGTCCGGAGACGATGATGCGCGCGCCTTCATGAGCGAAGGCTAACGCTGTGGCACGTCCAATGCCTGTGAGGGCGCCTGTGATCAAGACAACGTTGGAACTCATGTGACTTCTCCTTGAACTCCTATTCCCCGCCTCTCGTGTTTCTCGATGTATGATCTACGACCATGATGATGCCGATGGGTCCCGGTCCGATTCGCGGGACTGCGATCGGGCGGAGTGCCCGATCACGCACCTAGAAGCTCCACCACGTGATGAGCTCGACCTTGTTGTTCTCGTTGTGCCGGCTCTCCGACCCGCCCGTGACGCCGACGCTCTTGAAGTTGGTGTTCGTGAAGTTGTAGCCGAGCGCGAACGTGAAGGGCCCCGGCGTCCACCAGACGCTCGCCTCGGACTGGAAGTTGTTGACGCGGAAGAAGGTCCGACCCGAGCCCGAGGGATCGGCGATGAGCGTACCCGTGATCGCCGGGCGATCGCTCTCGAGCGCCCACTGGGTGCCCGCCGCCCAGCGGAGGCTCAGCGTGTCCATCAGGTAGAACTGCGGGTTGATCCACCCCCCGACACTCTGCGCAGGCACCAGGTGTCCGCCGCCGTCGAGGATCACTCGCCGGTCGAATTCCGAGTTCGTGATCCGTCCCTCACCCCGCGTCCACACGCCGCCGCCCGTCAGCTTCAGCGTCAGCGCCCGCCCCGTCTTGTTGAACCCGATCCGATCGAGCGTCACGCTGAAGGCTGCCGTCTGGTTGTCGAACGTGTGCTCGGTGAAGTTCGTCTGGGCGTTCAGATTCGGCGTGAGGGTCCCCGCGTTGAAGCGCTCGTGGAATTCTCCCCAGGTCGTTCGGAGGTAGATCTTGGTGGCTCCGATGCCGAAGCCCTCTCCGAGCCGGCCCGCCTCGAGTCCGATCCCGGCGCTCAGCGCGGGAAATCCGCTGAGGCACCCCGAGCCGCAGTCCATCGTTCCTCCGAGCGCCTGGTTATCGAACAGCGGACGCTCCACGCCCAGCGAGGTCAGGAACTTGACGTTGGACGTCAGCGGGTACTTGTCGACCACCTCGATCCGCGGGTTCCGCCGCTCGGCGTCCCCGAGCCCGCTCAGCAGCGTGTTGAAGTCGATGGTGTCCGGCACGATCTGGTCGAAGGCGTCCCCTTGCCCGAACGTCCAGATCAGCTCGTTGCCCGGGACGAGGAAGCTCGGGAACGTCCAGCGTCCGATGGCCCACCGCAGGCGCGGGTTGTTGTTGACGGCGTTGACCTCGCCGGCGCCGTTGGCCTGCTGGTTGAAGTCCATCTCGAAATAGGCGGTCGTCCTTCCGCCCAGGGTCTCCGGCCCTTGCATCGCCAGATTCAGCCGGGTGCGGCTCACGAAGGCGCGGAACACCTCGCGGTGCGCGTTGTTCCCGCCGCCGGGCACCGCGTTGTTGGGCAGGAGGGCCGTGCTGACCGCCTCCCCGACCGGGGTGTCGCTGTGCTGCACGTGCAGCCGCAGCGAGCCGCCCAGCCGGATCTTGAAGTCCTTGCCCGAGTACACGTTGCCCGGGATGTCCTGGCCCAGCACGAGCGGCGGCCCGTTGTTGGTCTGCCTGCCGCCGGCGTGCAGGTCGAAGAAGTTGGACCAGCCTTCGAGGACCTGCGCGACCCGCTCCTCTTGCTTCTGGAGGGAAAGCTGTTGCTGCTGGACCTGCTCCTGGAGCGCTCGCAGCCTCTGCTCCCGCTCTTCCTGGGCGCGCCGCTCCTTCGCGCGCTCGGTCTCTTGCTGCTCGATCATGCGCTTGAGCGTGTCGACCTGCTCGCGGGTCGATCGCTCGAGCTCCTCGATGCGTCGCTTGAGCTCGTCCACGCCCTGAGCGTGGGCCGCGGGCACGGTGACGGCACCGAGCAGGAGCAGGGCGGCGATGACGGTCGTGCGAGGGGACTGTCTCGGTCGCATGTCACACCTCCGGATGGAAGATCCAGACAAGGCGGCTTCAGCGTCCGGTTGCGCTCTGCCTACTGCGCCATGATTCCGCCCGACCGGGCGCAGGCGTCAGGCTCGCGCGTTGACGATGTTCTGCAGCGCGGCCTTCGGCACCGCGCCGATGACCCTGTCGACGACCGCGCCGTCCTTGACGAACAGGATCGTCGGGATCGACCGGATGTCTAACCGAGCCGCCAGCCCCGGGTTCTCGTCGACGTTGATCTTCATCAGCGTCACCCGGCCTTCCGAGGCGTCGGCCAGCTCCTCGAGAACCGGCGCGATCATCCGGCACGGCCCACACCACTCGGCCCAGAAGTCCAGCATGAGAAGACCCTGGTTCGCAACCAGCGCCTCGTCGAAGTTCTGCTCGGTCAGATGGAGTGTCTCGGGCATCGTGGGGCTCCTCCCGCCCGTTGGGACGCGGGTCGCAGCCTTCGGGATTCAGGTGGAAGCGTGCCCGGGATGACGCGAGCCGAAGGTCTTGACACGCGGCTAGTGATAGTCAAAGCTGAGGGCGACATGAAAACGAAGGTAAAGCGGGCGACGAGATCGTCGACCACGGCGGCGAAGAGGCGTCGCCGCCGCATTTCTTCGCCCAAGCGGGAGTATTACGAACGCACGATCGTTCAGCCAGCTGCGCGCTTGATCGCCGCGCTCGCGAGCAAGGAGACAAGAGCCGCGGCGGGCTAACCCGCCAGTCGCTTCGCTTCCTTTTCTGCAAGTCCTAGCGCCTCGCACCACTGCTTGGCTATCTCCCCGCGAGCGCGCTTGGTCGGCACATTAGCCACCAGGATCTTGAAGATTTCTTCGGTTGATAGTCTCTGGTGTCGCGCTCGGTTCACGAGTTCTCGCTGAATTCCGATACGCTTCGAGGGATCCGGGGAGCCTTCCAGGAGCCGATATAGCTCTGCGAGCGTTGCGGTGCTAGCGCTGACAGTCCATCCGCCAGATTCCTGATCAGTCATAGCACCTCGAACCACTCGACGGGACTGGACGATGATTACGTGAACCGCAGCCGCTGTCATCTGTATCTGCTCGGCGACGCCGAGACCGGCCGCTTGCTGAGTCTCTCGCACCTCGCCTATGCTGTCGGCACTGCCATGCGCGCACGTGGAAGCGCCCCACGGATGACACGAGCCGAGCTCACGGCCCAGGTTCAGGCGTTGCAGCGGCGCGCCCGCGCGCTGGAGCGGCGCCTGCGGCAGAGCGAGCGCGCCGCCGGCGAGCTCCGCCAGGGCGAGGCGCGGCTGCGGTCCCTCTTCGAGTACGCCGACGATTTCGTCGTCTCGTGCCGGCTCGACGGGACGATCACCACCGTCAACCGGGCGACCGAGAAGACGCTCGGGTGGTCGCGCGAGGAGCTGATCGGTCACAACATCGAGCGGATCCTCACGCCCGCGTCGGTCGCCCTCGGGTACGAGCGCGTCCGCCGCGCGTTGGCGGGCGAGAAGCTCTCCAAGATCTTCGAGCTCGAGGCGGTGCACCGGGACGGGAGCCTCGTGCCCGCCGAGGGCTGGGCCGCCTTCATCCGGGACGCGCGGGGCCAGCCGATCGAGCATCTCGGGGTGTTCCGGGACATCCGCGAGCGCCGGCGCGCCGAGGAGGCCCTGCGGGAGAGCGAAGAACGGTACCGCAGCCTGTTCGACAACGCGAACGACTTCATCCTCACGTTCTCGCACGACGGCACGGTGACGAGCGTCAACCGCGCGTACGAGCGCCTGACCGGCTGGACCCGCGACGAGCTGATGGGGCGCGACTGGGGCACCCTCGTCGCGCCCGCCGATCGCGAGCGCATGGCGGAGCGCACCCGGCGCGCGCTCGCCGGCGAAAAGCTCCCCTCGCTCTTCGAGGTTGCCACGCTCTGCAAGGACGGCCGCGTGGTCCCGCTCGAGGGACGGACGCGGATGTTGCGCGATCGTCAGGGCAGGCCGATCGGCTTTCAGGGGATCTACCGCGACATCACCGACCGCAAGCTCGGCGAGGAAGCGCTGCGGGAGAGCGAGGCGCGCTACCGGGCGATGTTCAGCGAGGCCGAGGAGCACCGGCAACTCCTCGATCGGCTCTACCGGCTGACGGCCTCGATGCAGATGTCCTGGGACCCCCAGGATCGCCTGCGCGCCTTCGTGCAAGGGGTGCACGAAATCCTGGGCTTCGATCGCTTCTACGTGGCCCTCGTGTCGGCCGACCAGACGACGTTCGACGTGGCGACCGCCGTCGGTGTCGAGATGTTCGAGCGCCTCCCGCTCTCGCCCGCGGCCGGCCCCCTCTACCACGCTTTCGCGACGCGGCGGCCGCTGGCGATCCTGACCGATGAGGAGCTGCTCCGCGTGCCGCCCGTTGCCGCCGAGTACCGGGACCGCGCGTACTTCCGGAGCCGTCGGTTCATCGTCGTGCCGCTCGTCGCCGGCGACCGTGTGATCGGCGTCGCCAGCGCCGACAACAAGACGACCCGGCGGCCGATCACCCCGGCCAGCGTCGAGCTCTTCACGCTGGTCTGCCAGCAGCTCGCCACCGCGCTGGAGGAGGCGCGCCTCTACGCCGAGGGGCGCGGCCGCGAGCAGGAGATCGCCGCCCGTAACCGCGAGCTGACCGAGGCGCTCGAGCAGAACGCCCGCCTGCTCCGCGAGCTCGAGGAGAAGAGCACCCAGCTCGAGGTCGCCAGCCGCCACAAGTCCGAGTTCCTCGCGAACATGTCGCACGAGTTGCGCACGCCGCTCAACGCGATCATCGGTTTCTCCGAGGTGCTCCTGGAGCGGATGTTCGGCGAGCTCAACGCGAAGCAGGAGGAATATCTCCGCGATATTTTCGCCTCCGGCCACCATCTCCTGTCGCTGATCAACGACATCCTCGACCTCTCGAAGGTCGAGGCGGGGCGGATGGAGCTGGAGCTGGCGGACTTCGACCTCGGCGAGGCGCTGACGAGCGCCGCGACGCTCGTCCGCGAGCGGGCCGGGCGCAAGGAAATCGCGCTGCACGTGACCGTCGACGCGCGGCTCGGGCAGGTACGGGTGGACGAGCGGAAGATCCGGCAGGTGCTCTTGAACCTCTTGTCGAACGCGATCAAGTTCACGCCGGAACGCGGGCGGATCGAGGTGCGGGCCGTGCCGGCGGACGGCGTCGCGCAGGTGTCGGTCACCGACACCGGGGTCGGCATCGCGCCGGAGGACCAGGAGACGGTGTTCGAGGAGTTTCGTCAGGTGGGAGCCAGCTCGGCGAAGCAGGAAGGGACGGGGCTCGGGCTCGCGCTCTGTCGAAAGCTCGTCGAGCTGCACGGCGGCAAGATCTGGATCGAGAGTCAGGTGGGCGTCGGCTCGACGTTCACGTTCACGATCCCGCTGACGTAAGAGACCCTTGCCCGTCGTCCTGCACGATCCGGTGGAGCACCCAGCCGCTCGCGTCTTGGCCGCCGACGCGCTCGGCCCGCTCGAACAAGCTCAGCCGGCCGCTGCGCGGAATCGATGGATACTCCGCGAGCAGCGCGGTCCGGCCGAGGGGGACCGCCGCCGCTGGGAGCGGCGCCTCAATACGGTAGCGCGCGACGATCCCCCGCCGCTCGTTGTAGAACTCGAGGAGCCACTTCATCGCCGCCTCGCCGGCGGAGCGGCCTCTACGCCTTGGTCTTCAGGAGCACCTCGGCGCACGCGCTCGCAACGCCCGGGGCCGGGGCGTTGCTGCCCGGCATCGTGGCCCAGCCGCCCTTTTCGACGAACTCGCCCTGTTTCCAGGAGTCGATTTCCTTGAGCCCGGTCAATTTCTTGACCGCGTCCGATTGCCTCAGGAAGCTCTGGACGCAGATCGGGGTGAGGGCGGAGGTCACGGCGACGTCGGTACGGAGCTGAGCGGATTTCTCGGCGGTGCTGCCGAGCGTCCAGCCCAGCCATGAAAAGCCGATGATCATGGTTCCCAGCGAGCCGATGATCAGGCCCCAGATGCCTGGTTTGAGCCATGTTGGTCTTTGCACTTGCATGAGGAGCCTCCTTGATGTTCGGACCAGGGACACTCTCGCGCGCGCCGACAGCTGCCCTACCCCCGACGGTCGCCCGGGGGCGCCGTCGGCCGTCCGGGCCATCGCACCCGCAGATGCGACGTGGAGCTGCTGTACGGCGACGGCCGCGTCGAATGGTCGGTCACGTTCATGTGCCGACGGTGCTTGACTCCCGCCGCGAGGGCGATACCGATGGTCGGGAAGCCTTCCGTCGACTCCTCCACGACTTCGCCCGCGAAGTTGACGATCCGCCACCGCCAGTCGGGATGAAGGGGCGTGGAGATCGCGACGACGTTCACCAGCGGCCGCCGCCCCGCGAGGATCCGCCGAAGCCGCCGCGCGGGCTTCGCCCGCCGCCGCCGCCGCCGCCCGAGGCCTTTTCCACCTTGAGCTGGCGGCCATCGAGCTCTTTGCCGTTGAACTGCGTGATCGCCTGCTCGGCTTCTTCCGCCGTGGCCATTTCCACGAAGCCGAAGCCGCGCGAACGACCGGTATCGCGATCGGTCACGACCGCGGCCGATTCGACCTGGCCGGCGGCGGCGAAGACCTCACGAAGCCTCTCCGTCGAGGTGTTGAACGACAGACCGCCGATGAACAGTTTCTGAGCCATGGGTAACCTCTGGGCTGCTTCCACGCTGTGAATTCATGCCGGCTCCGGCGACACGCGGAGGGCGCCGGAGTCAGGGCCTGACGAGGCAGGGGTTCCGTGAACCGCCACCAAGACCAGACGGCCACTCACTCTTGTATATCTTATATAATAGATAAATGATATAGTCAAGCGTGCTTCAGGAGACGCGGCGGCCCCGGATCAGCCACAGCCTCGATGCGGCGACGAGTGCCCTGGCCGGCATCGACGGCTTCTCGGACGATGACCGGGAGGTGATCGTCGGGCTCCTCAAGATAGGCCGCCTGCGCATGGGGCCCGGCCAGGGATGGGCGCCGCCCGTGACCGGCCTCATCGACCGGGCGTTCATGTGGTCGGCGTTCGATCGCTGGCACGCCTTCTTCACCGCGCGCGGCGCGTTCCCCGCGCGCTGGGACGGCCTGCGCGTGGTTCCCGGGTCCGAGGCGCCGCCGGCGGTGCGTGCGGCCTACCGGCAGCGGAAGCTCGATCTCCTCCTGGAGTGGCTCGACGTGCTCGGGCGGCAGGCCTCCGAGCTCGGCCGCTACACGAAGCAGGGACGGCGGGTGCGAGTCGTCCGGCAAGAGGACGGCGAGCGGTGTTCGGTGTGCGACAGCGTCAACGCCCACGAAGTGGGATATGGGAGCGACGCCATGCCACCGCTCCATCCCGGCTGCCGCTGTGTGCTCATGGCGGTGACTCCGGGCACGCCCCACGCGCGAAACGGGACGCACCCTCGACAGCGCTCACGCCCCTCCTCCTGAGTCCGCCCGGGAAATGGCATCCGACGCGCCGTGGCCGGCCGCACACGGAGGTGGACTATTGGAGAACCGCGCCAGAGTGCTCCTCATTCTGTCCGAGAACGTCCTGGGCCGGGCGCGCGTCCTCGCCGGCAAGGCGACGGTGAAGCTCAAGCTCCCCGTGAGCCTCCAGGTCATCTTGCGCGCTCTCATCGAGCAGGGACTGAAGCAGGAGAACCATCCGGCTCTCCTCGCCAACATCGAAGCGCACGCGCACGCGATTCGCCAAGCCCGGAGGCTCGCGCGCGTCCGGGCCCGGTCCGACACTCCGCCTCGGCCGAGCGGCGCGGCGCGGCCGCGGCGCCGGCAGTGACCGAAACCGGCCGAGGCGGTTGAGCGGGCGCATGACCCGGCGCGGGGGCGTTGCGCCGGGGAAGGGCGCGGTTATAAGCTGTCGTGCACAGGGGAGAGACCGATGACGTTCGCCCCCGAGCACGACGTCCCGATCCCATACATGCAGCGCACGCGCGACTACTACGTGGCGCTCGGCTACGACAACCCGTATCGCTGGGCGCACTTCGAGGACGTTCCGTTCACGCCGCTCCCGACGCCTCTGGCGCAGGCGCGCGTGGCGCTGATCACGACGGCCGCGCCGTACCAGCCGGGCGTCGGCGACCAGGGGCCGGGCGCGCCGTACAACGCCGCCGCGAAGTTCTACAAGGTTTATTCCGATGCGACGATCGCGGCGCCCGATCTGCGCATCTCGCACGTCGGCTACGACCGCAAGCACACCACGGCCGAGGACCCGAACACCTGGTTCCCCCTGGCGCGGCTGCGAGAGGCCGCGGCGGCGGGACGCATCGGCGCGCTCACGCCACGCTTCCACGGCGCGCCCACGAACCGGAGCCACCGGGTGACGCTGGAGACGGACGCGCCGGAGCTCCTCCGGCGGTGCCGGGAAGACGGCGCGGTCGTGGCGGTGCTCGTCCCGAGCTGACCGGTGTGTCACCAGACCGTGAGTCTGGTGGCGCGGCACCTCGAGGCGGGCGGCCTCCCCACCGTCATCATGGGATGCGCCAAGGACATCGTCGAGCACTGCGGCGTGCCGCGCTTCCTCTTCAGCGACTTCCCGCTCGGCAACTCCGCCGGGCGCCCGTTCGACGCCGCGTCGCAGGCGGCCACGCTCGAGCTGGCGCTGCGCGTGCTGGAGGGGGCACCCGGCGGCCGCACCACGGTGCAGTCGCCGCTGCGGTGGCGTGACGACGCGTCGTGGAAGCTCGATTACTCGAACCTCGACAAGATGACGCCCGAGGAGATCGCCGAGAAGCGCAAGGAATTCGACGTCGTGAAGGAGATCATCAAGACCAAGCCCGGGCGTACATGAGACATCCTGTGTCAACCATCGCGCGCTCAGGCAGCGGCGAGCGCCTGGGCGGCGCGATGCCGGCGGACGTCGTATGGGGTGCGATCCTGCCAGCAGCGCCAAAGGATGCGGGCCCACGCGCGGGCGAGGAT
>DATFVL010000124.1 GCA_035260325.1 Candidatus Methylomirabilota bacterium
CGTGGTGCAGCCCGCCGTGCTCCTGCTGGACGAGCCCCTCTCGAACCTCGACGCGAACCTCCGCGAGGAGATGCGCTACGAGATCCGGCGCCTGCACGACGAGTTCCACATCACGACGGTCTACGTCACCCACGACCAGGCGGAGGCGATGGTGACCTCTGACCGGATCGCGGTGATGAACCAGGGGCGGATCGAGCAGGTGGACAGCCCGCGCGCCCTCTACGCGCGGCCCCGGACGCGCTTCGTCGCCGGCTTCATCGGCCGCACCAACTTCCTCGACGGCGAGGCGCGCGGCGCGGACATCGTCTTCGACCACTTCGCGATCCCGCGCGCGCGGTTTCCCGAGCCGCCGGCGCCCAACGGCCGGGTCGCCTTCTCGCTGCGCCCGCAGAGCATCCAGCTCCACCGCCAGCGGCCCGCCGCCTCCGAGCGCGCCTGCCTGATCCCGGGCCGGATCGTCCAGCGCGCGTACCTCGGCGAGCACTGGGACTACGCGGTGCGGCCGAAGGACAGCGCGCTCCAGCTCCGGGTGACGGCGCGCCCCCACGACGTCTTCGAGGTGAACGAGGACGTGTGGCTCGAGCTCGACCCCGGCCAGATGGCCGCGCTGCGCTAGCTCGCTCCCTCGCCCGGCGCCGCCGGGGTATACTGGTACCATTATGGTTCCACAATGGATCCACCCGTCACCCCGGAGCTGAACCCATGGCGAATCTCACGATCAAAAACGTGCCCGACCCGTTGGTTCGCCGGCTGAAGGTCCAGGCGACCCGCCATCGCCGGAGTCTCAACCTCGAGGTGATCACGTGCCTGGAGACGGTCACGCAGGCCGTTGCCGTCGACGCCGATACGCTGCTCGCCCGGGCCCGGATGATCCGCCGGACCCCGGTGCGGCTCCGGCTCAACGATCGGACGCTGAGAGCTCTCAAGGCCCGCGGGCGGCCGTGATCGTCGTCGACACGAACCTTCTCGTCTATCTCTATGTCGAGGGGCAGCGGACGCGCACCGCCGAGGCTGTCCTGGCTCGAGACGCGGCCTGGGCGGCGCCGTTGCTCTGGCGGTCCGAGTTCAGAAATGCGCTTGCGGGCCTCGTCCGACGGAGGGCACTGGCCATCGAGGACGCCATCCAGATCACCCACGAGGCCGAGCGCGCGATGACCGGCCGCGAATACACCGTCGTGTCCCACCGCGTGCTGCAGCTCGCCTCTCGATCCGGCTGCTCGGCTTATGACTGCGAGTTCGTGGCGCTCGCCCAGGACCTCGACGTGCCTTTGGTCACCGCCGATCGCGCCTTGCGCCGCGCGTTCCCGTCAGAGACGATCGCTCCCGAAACTTTCGCCTGAAGCGGCGAAGCGGTCAGGCGCGGGCGAAGCCCGCCCACAGCTCGCCGAGCCGCCTGAGCGTCGTCGCCGGCAGCGGGCCCTTGGCCACGGCGGCCGCCGCGTACTCGAGGTGCTCGAGGCTCGAGTAGCCCAGCAGCACCGTCGAGACCGCGTCGCGGCCGAGCGCGAAGCGCAGCGACGCCTCGACGAGGCTCCCCGCGTGGCCCTCCTTGACGAGCGCGCGCAGCGCCTGCGAGCGCTCGACGTCGCTCGCGTAGTCCGGCCCCGTGGCGATCGGGTCCACCGTCGGCACCGCGACGGGATGGCGGGCGCTCACGCCGCTCAGCGCGCCCGCGGCGAGCACGCGGATGACGATCACGCCGACGTGCTTTTGCCGCGCGCGGTCGAGCAGGCGCCCGAAGTCCTGCGCGGGGAACCCGCGCGGCACCTCGACGCCCGCGCTCGGGTTCAGCAGGTTGTAGCAGACCTGCGCCGTATAGAGCCGCGCCCCGTCGAGGACGCGCTGGAGGGCCGCGGTCTCGCCGAGCGCCGTGATGCCCCAGAAGCGCGTCTTGCCCTGGGTCTGCAGGGCCTGGAGCGCGGGGACCACCTCGCCGACGACGTCGGCCACGCTGACGGGCTGCGGGCCGCGCTCCTGGAAGATATTGTTGTGGAGCTGGAGCAGGTCCACGTGCGGCAGGCCCAGCCGCGCGAGGCTCGCGTCGAGCGACCGCGCGATGGCGCCGCGGACGTCCTTCAGGTCCGCCGGGCCGAGGCGGAACTTGGTGCCGACGTGGACGGGCGCGCGCAGCGCCTTCAGCGCGGCGCCGAGGTTCTGCTCGGACTGGCCGTCGCCGTAGAGCGGCGCGGTGTCGAAGTAGTTGACGCCGAGCTCCATCGCGCGCGCGACGGCACGCTCCCGCTCCGCCGCGCTCCCACGGATCATGAGACCGCCGACGTTGCCGCAGCCGAAGCCGAGCGCCGACACGCGGAGCCCGGTGTTGCCCAGCGCACGATAGTCCACGGGATCCTCCTCCCTAGCCCAGCGGGCCCACCTCGGCCTCGAGCAGGCTCCACGCGCTCGGGCCGAAGACCTTCCGCCAGCGCGCGTAGAACGGGCCGAGCCGTCGCTTGAAGCTCGCGGTATCCACCTCGTTCACGATCATGCCACGACCGGCGAGCCCCGCGGCGAGATCGCGGTTGAGCGCGTCGGTCTCGCGCCGTTGCCCGAGCGCGTAGCGCGAGGCGACGACCTCGACCGCCGCCTGGGTCTCGCGCGGCAGCCCCTGCCACACCGCGAGGTTTGCGAGGAGGTTGAAGCCCGACCACATGTGGCCCGTCAGGCTCGCGTAGCGCTGGAGCTCCCAGAGCCCGTTGAACTCGGTGACGACCAGCGGGTTCTCCTGCGCCTCGACCACGCCCGTGCGCAGCGCCTCGTGGAGCCGGTTCAGGTTCACCGCCTGCGGCTTCGCGCCGAGCGCGTCGAAGAAGTCGAGAAAGAGCCGGCCCGCCGGCGTGCGGATCGTGAGGCTCTCGAGGTCGCCGGCGTGGCGGATGGGGCGCGTGCGCGTCGTGATGTGGCGGAAGCCGTTCTCGAACGTCGCGCGCGGGAGGGCGTGGATGCCCTGGGCCGCCATCTCGCGCCGGAGGAAGTCGCCGAACTCGCCGTCCATCACCGCGAAGACGTGGGCGTGATCGTGGAAGGCGAAGGGCAGCCCCTGCATGTCGGCGACGGGCACCACGGTACCGATGAGCCCGCCCATGAGCGTGAAGAACTCGACGTCGCCCGCGAGCAGCATCTCGAGGGCGGCGGGATCGCCGCCGGCGATGCCGTCGTTCTGTGGGCACACGCGCACCTCGACCCGGCCCTGCGTCTCGACGCGGACGGCCGCCCACATCCGGACGAGCCAGCGGTGGAGCGGGCTGTCCGCGGGCTGGTTGTGGAACTGCCGCCAGGTCATGGCCGGATGATTGTAGGCGCTTTCCGTCCGGCCAGCGCGCGCAGGCGCCCGGCCGCCTCGACGAGGCCGCCGGGCAGGAGGAGCACGATCGCGATGAAGAGCGCGCCGAAGATCAGGAGGTGGAAGTCCACCCAGCGGATCGCGAGGTACTCCTTCAGGAAGACGTAGAAGATCGCGCCGAGGACCGGGCCGTGGAGCGTGCCGACGCCGCCGATGTAGGTGATGAGCAGCGCGTCGAAGGTCCAGTGCGGCCCGAAGGGGTGCGACGGGTAGTAGCTGATGTGGTAGTAGGCGAAGAGCCCGCCGGCGAGGCCCGCGAGCGCCGTCGAGAGCGCGAGCGCCAGGAGCTTCAAGCCGAGCGCGTTCACGCCCGAGGCCTCGGCCGCCTCCTCGTCCTCGCGGATCGCCTGCATGCCGAGCCCCGCGCGCGAGCGCGCGAGCGCCCACACCGCGCCGAGCGTCAGGACGGCGAGCGCGAGCGCCAGGTAGTAGCGGTCGGCGAGCCGGTAGCGGGCGATCGTCGCCGCGGGCAGGGTCGAGACCTCCGAGAGCACGTTGCCGACCGTGATGCGGAGGATCTCGCCGAGCGCGAGCGTCCCGATGGCGAAGTAGGCGCCGCGCAGGCGGAAGGCGACCGCGCCGATCAGGAGCGCCCCGGCCGTCGCGACGCCGGCGCCCGCCGCCATCGCGAGGGACACGGGCGCGCCCGCGCTCCAGAGCGAGCGCGTCGTGAGCGCGCCGAGGCCGAAGAACGCCGCGTGGCCGAGGTTCACCTGCCCCGCGTAGCCGGCGACGATGTTCCAGCTCTGGGCGAGCGTCACCGAGAGGAGCACGAGGAACAGGAAGTTCAGCACGGAGTCGCTGCGCGCCACGCGCGGGACGGCGGCCAGCGCGGCCACCGCCACCACGGCGAGCCCGAGCCCCCAGGCGCGCGTCACCGGGCGAAGAGCCCCTGCGGGCGGGCGACGAGCACGACGAAGAAGAGGACGAGGCCGACCATCTCGCGGTAGGGCCCGCCGAACCCCCAGGCGGCGAGGGCTTCGGCGAGGCCGAGCACGAGGCCGCCGACGAAGGTGCCCGGCATCGAGCCGAGCCCCGCCAGCACGACGACGACCAGCGCCTTCAGCGTCCACTCGAGCCCGATCGAGGGGCTCACCGAGTAGCCGACGCTCACGAGCGTGCCGGCGGCGCCCGCGAGCGCGGTGCCGATGGCGAACGCGAGCAGGTAGGCGCGGCGGACGTCGATGCCCGTCATGAGCGCCGCCTCCCAGTCCTCGGCGGTGGCACGGATCGCGCGGCCCCAGCGCGCGCGAGCGAGCAGGAGGTGGACGGCGCCGATCAGCGCCAGCGCGAGGACGAGGCTCGCGAGCCTCACGAGCGGGACCGTAATGCCGCCCACGTGGAGGACCGCGCCGGCGTACGACGTCGTGATCGAGCGCTCGTCCGCGGTCCAGAGCCGCACGGCGAGCGCGTCGAGCGCCAGCGCCAGGCCGAAGCCGATCAGGAGCGAGTTCTTCACGCGCGCCTCCTCGGACGCGCGCACGACCCAGCCGAAGAGCGCCCAGTAGAGGAGGGCGCCGAGCACGAGCGCGCCCGGGACGACGAGGGCGAGCGAGGCGAAGGGATCGAAGCCGGCGAGGGCGAAGAGCCAGAACGCGCCGTAGCCGCCGAGCATGATGAGCTGGCCGTGGGCGACGTTGAGCACCTTCATGACGCCGAAGATCAGCGAGAGCCCCGCGGCGGCGAGCCCGTAGAGGCCCCCGATCAGGAGCCCGAGGACGAGTTGCTGGACCAGCGAGCTCATTCGAGCGGGGGCCGCGAGGTCGGTGGCACTCGGGGGGTGGCCTGAGACAGACGCGCGCCGGCTGCGTTCCGCATGCCGCGATTCATCGAGCCAGGGGGCCGAGGTAGGCGCGGCGCACGTGCGCATCGTTCATGAGCGCGGCGCCCTGCCCTTCCGCCGCGACGCGCCCGGACTCGAGGATGTACCCGCGATGGGCCAGCGTGAGCGCCGCGTGGACGTTCTGCTCGACGAGGAGGATCGAGACGCCACCGCGGTTGATCTCGCGGAGGACCGCGAAGATGGACTCCACGATCCGCGGCGCCAGGCCGAGCGAGGGCTCGTCGAGGACGAGGAGCCGCGGCGCGGCCATGAGGGCGCGCCCGATCGCGACCATCTGCTGCTGGCCGCCGGAGAGCGCCCTGACGAGCTGGGAGCGGCGCTCGCGGAGCACGGGGAAGATCGCGTAGACGCCATCGAGCCGCGCCGCCGCGCCGTCGCGCGCGCGCGGGGCGAAGGCGCCGAGGCCGAGGTTCTCCTCGACGGTCATCGAGCCGAAGAGCCGCCGCCCCTCGGGCACGACCGCGACACCGCGCTCGACGACGGTGTGGGCGAGCGCGCCGGCGAGCGGCCGGCCCTCCCAGCGCAGCGTGCCCGCGCGCGGGCGCAGGAGGCCCGCGACGCAGCGGATCAGCGTCGTCTTGCCGGCCCCGTTCGGCCCGAGGAGCGCGACGATCTCGCCGGGGCGCACCGCGAGCGTGACGCCGGAGAGGACCAGGAACGGGCCGTAGGAGGCCTCGAGCCCCTCGACCTCGAGCACTACCCGGCGCCCCCGGCGGCGCTCCCGAGGTAGACGTCCACGACGGTCGGGTCGGCGGCGACGGCGGCGGGCGCGCCGTCGGCGATCTTCTCGCCGGCGCTCAGCACGATGATCCGCTGGGCGAGATCCATCAGCGCCCACACGATGTGCTCGACCATGAGGAGCGTCACGCCCTCGCCCTGGAGCCGGCGGATCAGCGCCATGGCGCTCTCGGTCTCGGCGGGATTGAGCCCGGCCATGAACTCGTCGAGCAGGAGGAGCTCGGGCGCCGTCGCGAGCGCGCGCGCGAGCTCGAGGCGCTTCTTGTCGATGAGCGTGAGCTGCGCGGCGCGGAGGTGCGCCCGGCCCTCGAGCCCGACGAGGCCGAGGAGGCGCGTGGCCTCCGCGGTCGCCGCGCCACGTCCCTCGCGCGCCCGGCCGTAGAGCCGCCCGACGAGGACGTTGTCGAGCACGGTGAGCCCGGCGAAGGGGCGCACGAGCTGGAACGTCCGCGCGACGCCCCACGCGCACACGCGGTGCGCCAGGCACCCGGCGATGTCACGGCCGCGGAGCCTGATCGCGCCGGCGTCGGGCGCGAGGGCGCCGGCGATCAGGTTGAAGAGCGTCGTCTTGCCCGAGCCGTTCGGGCCCATGACGCCGACGAGCTCGCCCGCGGCGAGGGTGAAGCTC
The DNA here is from genome assembly GCA_035260325.1 of Candidatus Methylomirabilota bacterium. Classification (NCBI taxonomy): domain Bacteria; phylum Methylomirabilota (SeqCode); species Candidatus Methylomirabilota bacterium. The sequence continues at coordinate 6,550 of DATFVL010000124.1, forward strand.
ACGTCGCTGACCGCGCGCACGCCCCCGAAGGCCTTGGAGACGCGCTCCACGGTGAGGAGCGTCATCGGGCGGGCGCGCGCGTCAGGCGCCCCAGACCGCGCGGGCGGCGGCGGTCACCACCTCGAGCTTCCGCCGCTGGATCTCCGGTGGGATGCGATTGCCCTCCATCGTGGACGCGAAGCCGCACTGCGGCGACAGCGCCAGCCGCTCGAGCGGCACGACCTTCGCCGCGGCCTCGATCCGGCGCGTCAGCTCGTCCACCGTCTCGAGCCGCGGCTTCTTCGTCGTCACGAGGCCGAGCACGACGATGCGGTCGTCGGGGACGGCGCGCAGCGGCTCGAAGCTCCCCGAGCGCTCGTCGTCGTACTCGAGCAGGAAGCGCTGGAACCGGCTCCGGCGGAAGACGCGCTCGGCGATGGGCTCGTAGCCGCCGCTCGCGTAGAACATCGACTGGTTGTTGCCGCGGCAGATGTGGAGCCCGAAGGTGACGCCGGCGTGGTCGCCGATCACCGCGTTGTCCATCTCGATCGTGGTGTCGATGAGCCGGTCGGGGTCGCTCCCGCGCCGGCGATAGCCCTCGCGAATCTCGGGGTCGAGCAGCGCCGCGTACTGGGGCGCGTCGATCTGGACGTAGGTGCAGCCGAGACGGATCAGCTCCTCGACCTCGCGGCGCGTGAAGTCCACGACGTCGGCCAGGTAGGCGTCGCGCGTCGGATAGGCGGCGCGCGACTTCTCCGGGTCGTAGTACGCGGCCGCCTGCTGGGCGCTGATGAGCGTCGTCTTGGCGGCCCGCCGGGCGCGGCCGCGCAGGTACGCGAACTCTTCGCCGCACATGCTCCGCCGCCAGCGGAGCCGCTCGACGACGACGGGGCGCTTGAAGACGAGCTGCTCGCCCGCCTCGTTGTGGAACGGGATCGCCCAGCCCCCGAACCGGTCGAAGCCGTCGAGCGCCTCGATCAGGTGGCCGAAGAACGCGTAGCGCCGCATCTCGCCGTCGGTCACGACGTCGAGGCCCGCCGCCTCCTGGAGCGCGACGGCCTCGTCCACGGCGCGGTCCTCGATCCGCTTGAACTCGGCCGGCCCGAGGCGCCCGCTCTCCGCGTCCCGCCGCGCCTCGGCGAGGTACGCCGGGCGCAGGAGGCTTCCGACCACGTCGCTACGCGCCACGTCGCCACGCATCCGGTGGCCTTTATACCACCACACGGAGCTGTACTTCTCGACGTGCGGCGTCTCCCCGCGGAACTACACCGACTACTGCAGTGAGGAGATGGACCGACCGGTGAGCATGCTCAGCGGCTGAAGTACCGCGCGAGGTCGCCCTTCTCGGACTTCACGGACGCGTCGAGCCACTTCGCGTCGCGCGAGAGGAAGCCGTCCCACCCCTTCTTGCCCTCGTCGTGCAGCTCCTGCTGGACGGCCCGGAAGCGGTAGTGCTCGTAGATGTCGAGGACGTGGACGGCGTACGCCTCGACGAGCCGCCGGTTCCCGCGGATGATCAGGAGGTTCTCGTCGTTCTCGTACGAGGCTTTGTACCCCAGGTTGTGGCTCCCCAGCACCACGACCCCGCGATCGGAGACCGGATCGACGACCACGACCTTGTCGTGGATGATCGCGTGGCCGACCTTCAGCAGCTCGTGCTCGAACGCGCCGACGACGTCGGCCTTCGTGAGCGCGGCCGCGCGGACGACGTGGATCCGCCCCTTCTCGTAGACGGCCGGCGACGGCGTCTTCGCCGCCCCCTTCACCGGCGCCACGTAGTTCGGCATGGCGGTCGGATCGCTCACCGCGCCGTAGACGAGCAGCGAGGGATCCTTGAGCCCGAGCCGGATCGCCTCCTCGACGATGCTCGTCTTCCCCGACCGTCCCGGCAGGAAGACCGCGAACAGGATCGCGTCCTGCGCCTTGCGCATCCAGGAGTAGACCGCCGCCAGGTCCGGGGGGACGTCCTCCTGCTTGGTCGTGCGCGCGGTATTCGGGGCGCACCACAGCGTGACCGTCGTGCCATCCGCGAGCACGACGCCCGCCGGCGGCTTCGCGTTCGCCGTGCGGATCGCGGGCCCTTGGACGTTGGTCGTCGAGGCGGTCGGCGACGTGGGCTTCTTGAACGCCTTCGTGTCCGCGAGGAGCCGCTTCCAGTAGTCGTCGAACTCCCGGGCGAGGTCCGGGGACTCGATGATCACGGCGTTGTTGCTCTGCCCGCAGAGGCCCGTCGCGGTCCAGTTGGTGCTGCCGGTCAGCACCGCCTTCGGCGCGCCGCCGGCGCCGACGAGGACCGCGAACTTGTTGTGGCCGATGTGGCCGTTGTCGAACATGCGATCGTGGAGCTCGAGACCGTGCGCCTTTTTCAGCGCCGCGCGCGCGTCCTTGTTCGTCGTGTCCCACCGGCCCGTCGTCGCGTCCTTGCCGGAGTTCGAGAGGATCACGCGGACGTGCTGCTTGTTCGCGATGATGAGCCGCGTGAGCTCCGCGTCCGAGAGCTCGTAGAGTGCCAGGCGAACCTCCGCGCCCGGCTCGCCGCCGGCGCGCTCGAGGAGCTCGCGGAGCATCGCGAGCACGTCGCCGGTGAGGTAGCGGCGGATCGCGTCGCCCTCGGCGGCCATGTGGGCCCGCACGGCGTCCGGCGTGAGCGCTTCCCCGTGCGCCTCGAGGGCGTGCTTCAGCCACTGCGCCGACAGGATCCCGTTGGTGAAGGTCGCGCGCACGCCCCCGTGCCGGGCGGTCACCAGCACGTCGCTCGTCTCGTACCCCGGGTCGGCGTAGGCGAGCGGCACCGCGGGGCCCATGTACGTCTTCGGGGGAAGACCGGTGACGGGCGCGAGCCCCGGTCGCGGGGGGACGAGCGGACGGATGCGGTACTTGACCCGCGCGTCGGCGGGGCGCCGGGCGGTCTGGTCCCGACGCTTGCGCACCGTCAGGTCGCGCCAGAAGAGCTTCTGCACGGGCCAGACGCTCGTGGTCTGTGGCTTCCAGCCCGGGTTCGACTGGCCCTTGAACGAAACCCAGGCCGCGAGCGGGCGCTCCTCGCCGGTGTCGACGTAGATGCGGGTGATCTCGAAGCCCAGACAGTGCTCGATGGTGTCGTCGAGCGTCCACGCGACGAAGGCGATCTCGTTGTTCGCGTAGGCCTTGGCCGCGACGATCCGCCCCATGCTCCGCCCTCCGCCTCGGCCCGGCCTCAGCCCGCGGCGGCCCGCCGCTCCAGCACCTCGGGGTTCACGACGTTGATCGGCTTGCCGCTCGCGTAGGCGAGGATCTGGTCGAAGATCGTGCTGAACATGTGCTCGAGCCCGGCGCGCTCCACGTACCCGAGATGCGGCACGCAGACCACGTTGTCCATCGCCAGCAGCGGATGCCGGCCGCCCAGCACCGGCTCCTCCTCGTAGACGTCCACCGCCGCCAGCCCGGGCCGCCCCGCGCGCAGCGCCGCCTCGAGCGCCCCCGGCGCGATCAGCCCCGCGCGGCTCGTGTTGACCAGCAGCGCCGTCGGCTTCATGCGGGCGAGGTCGCCGGCGCCGACGATGCCGCGCGTGGCGTCGATGAGCCTGAGGTGCAGCGAGAGGACGTCCGACTCCGCGAACAGCGCTTCCTTGCTCGCCGCGACCGCGACGCCGTCCTCGCGCGCCTTGGTGACCGAGGCCTCGCGCCCCCAGGCGAGCACGTTCATGCCGAACGCCCGGCCATAGCCGGCGACGACGGCGCCGATGCGGCCGTAGCCGTAGACGCCCAGCGTCTTGCCGCGCAGGCCGACGCCGATGGGATACGCCTGCCACTTCCCCGCACGGAGCGCCGCCGCCTCCTGCGGGATGCGCCGGAGCGCCGCGATGACGAGCCCCCACGTGAGCTCGGCCGTCGCGTACGACGGCCGCCCCGGCGCCATGTACGACGACACGATCACGCCGCGCCGCGTGCACGCCGGGACGTCGATGTGCGGGTACACGCTCACCTGGCTGATGAGCCGGAGCTTGTCGAGGCGCTCGAGGAGCGGCGCGCGGATCGGCGTGCGCTCGCGGAGGAGCGTCAGGGCCTCGGTGTCCTTGAGCCGCGCCGCCAGCACCTCCACGTCCTTGGTGTGATCGTTGAAGACCGTGACCTCGTGGCCGGCGACCTTCGCGAAGCACGGCAGCGTCCGGATCGTGTCCTGATAGTCGTCGAGGATCGTGAGGTTCATGTCGCGCAAGCCTATCACGGCCTGTTACACTGCGCGCGCGGCCCGGGGCCGAGGAGGCGGCGTGCGCATCCACAGCGTCGAGGCGATCCCGCTCGACATTCCACTGACGAAGAACTTCGGGGGCAGCACGTACACCGTCCTCAAGCGCTCGACGGTCGTCACGCGCCTCCGCACGGACGCCGGGCTCGTCAGCGAGGTCTACAACGGGGACAATCGGGAGCACGGCCGCGAGATCGCGCGGCTGGTCCGCGACGAGCTCGTCCCCCGCGTCACGGGCCTCGACGTCTTCGAGGGCGAGCGCATCTGGGAGGAGATGTTCGCCCTCACCCACGCGAGCCGCGACCGGAAGGTCCTGATGGAGGCGATCGCCTGCGTCGACTGTGCCGTCTGGGACCTCGCCGGCAAGGCTGTCGGCAAGAGTGTCTGCTCCCTGCTCGGCGGCTACCGCGAGCGCCTGCCGATCATCTCGATCGGCGGCTACTACATGGCCGGCAAGACGCTCGCCGACATCGGGCGGGAGATGGAAGCCTATCGCCGGGCCGGGATGGCAGGCTGCAAGTTCAAGGTCGGCGGCCTCGCGCCCGAGGAGGACGCGAAGCGTGTGGAGGCGGCGCGCCGGGCGGCCGGTTCCGACTTCGTCCTGGCGGTGGACGCGAACCGCGGCTGGTCGGTCGAGGACGCGGTGCGCTTCGCGCGCCTCGTCGAGCCGCTCGACATCGCCTGGTTCGAGGAGCCCTGCCACTGGCACGACGACGCCGCGATGATGGCGCGCGTGCGGCAAGCGACCCGCATCCCGATCACCGCCGGCCAGAGCGAGATCACGAGCCACGGCGTGCGGCGCCTCGTCGACGCGGGCGCCGTCGACCTCGTCAACTTCGACGCCTCGGAGGGCGGCGGCGTCACCGAGTGGCGCCGCGCGGCCGCGCTCTGCCGCGTGGCGGGCGTGCGGATGGCGCACCACGAGGAGCCGCAGATCGCCCAGCACCTGCTCGCCGCCGTCCCGCACGGCACCTACGTCGAGTGCTTCGCCGACCCCGAGCGCGACCCGATGTGGCAGGCCGTCTGGGCGAACCGCCCCGCGATCAAGGAGGGGACGCTCGAGGTGGCGCGCGACCCGGGCTTTGGCCTCGTCCTCGACGAAGGGCTGGTCCGGAAGTACCGCGTCGACTAGGCCGGCACGGCCAGCGCCGCGCGACCGAAGCCGAGGCCACGCCAGAGGTCGGCGAGCGCGTCGCGGCCGAGCGCCGAGCGGGCGAGCACGTCGCCCACCGCCGGCACCAGCGCGAACCCGTGGCCCGAGAATCCGGCGGCGACGAGGAGCCCGTCCACGCCCGGGACGGGGCCGAGCACCGGAAGCTCGTCGGGCGTGAACGCTTCGAGGCCCGCCCAGCTCCGCGCGAGCGGCCCGCCCGCGAGGGCCGGGTAGACGGTGCGCGCGACCTCCAGGCTCCCGCGCACGCTCGCGTCGAGCACCTCCCACCGGTTCGCCGCTTCGTCCACGACGCGCGCGGGCCAGCCGCCCCCGATGAGATAGGCGCCGTCGTCCAGCTGCTTCAGGCTGAGCTTCCGGTCGAAGCAGCCCACCACCGGCGCGAGCGCTCGGGGCGCCGGCGCGGTCAGCAGCATCTGGAGCGGCCGCGTCGCGAGCGGCAGGTGGATGCCGAGGGCGGCGAGGAGCGGAGCGCTCCACACCCCGGCCGCCACGATGGCAACGTCGCACCGCTCGCGCACGCCGTCCGTCCGCACGACGCCCACGACGCGGCCGCGCTCGACGACGAGCGCCCGCGCGCCCACGCCCTCCTCGACGCGGGCGCCCAGCCGGCGCGCCGCCGTCGCGAACGCCTGGACGGTCTCCGGCGCGCCCGCCTGACCGTCGATCGCGCAGTAGGCGGCGCCGAGGCAGCCGGGCGCGACGCCCGGCACGAGGCGCCGCGCCGCCGCCGCGTCGAGCGCTTCGACCGGCACGCCGTCCGCGCGCTGCTCGGCGGCCCAGCCGCGCGCGGCGCGCCACGCCTCCTCGTCGAGCGCCGCCCGGAACCCGCCGCCGCGCCGATACCGCGTCTCTCCCTCGAGCTCGCGGTCGAGATCGAGCCAGCGGCGAAGGCTCTCGAGGGCGAGCCGGCGCTCGGCGGGATCGCGCCCCATCACGCGCACGCCGGCCGCGCTCGCCCCCGACGCCGCCGCGCCGACGCGAGCGCGCTCGAGCACCGTGACGCGCACGCCGGCGTCAGCGCGCCTGAGATGAAACGCGGCGCAGAGCCCCATGAGACCGCCGCCCGCGATCACGACGGACATCGCGGCCGAGCCTAGCACACGCCGCGTCGACAACGGTACGCGCCCGGGACGTCCGATCGGCTCCCCTAATCCGCTTGACTTCCCCGCTCGCCGTAGGCATTGTTCGCCGCAACTCACCTCTTTCCTTCGTAAACGTGTCGGGACGCAAGGAGAGACAGAATGCCTGCCAAGGACCCCGGCCGGAAGGTCGTCCGCTCCCAGGTCAATCGCCGCGACTTCCTGAAGCACGCGGGCTGGGGGACCGCCGGGTTGACGGCGCTCGTCGGCGGCGCTCGCCGGGCGCGCGCCGCGACGTCCCCGTATCCCGACTGGATCCCGGCCAGCACCAAGCCGCCGAAACGGGGCGGCGTCCTCACGCGGGCCTCGACGTGGGACCCGCCGGTGCTCGATCCGCGCCTGACGCAGTCGATCGGGCTCTTCCAGTTCGCCGGCCTCACCTCGAGCCGCCTCGTCCGCTACGCGTTCCCCGACGAGGCGAGCGGCACCAACGACCTCTCGCTCAAGGGCGACCTCGCGGAGTCGTGGCAGCCGAGCCCCGACCACCGGGTCTGGACGTTCAAGCTGCGCCAGGGGGTCAAGTGGCACAACGTGCCGCCGCTGAACGGGCGCGAGCTCACCGCGGCGGACGTCAAATACTGCTACGAGGCCTACGCGAAGGAGGGCGTGCAGTCGTTCACGTTCCGCGAGATCGAGGGGATGGAGACGCCGGACAAGCACACGCTGCGCGTGCACCTCCAGACGCCCAACGTGTTGTTCCCCCAGAACGTCGCCGAGTCCGTCACGGTGATCTTCCCCCGCGAGGTCCTGGAGGAGGACGGTGACCTCAAGAAGCGCCTGATCGGCACCGGCCCCTACATCCTCAAGGAGCACACGCGCAAGGTGCGGGTGGTGCTGACGCGCAACCCCGACTACTACGATAAGGGCCGCCCGTACGTGGACGAGTACGTCATCCTCTCGACGCCGGACGACGCGACCCGCGTGGCGGCGTTCCGGACGGGCCAGAGCGACATCATCTGGCGGGCGAGCGTGGCCGACGTCGAGGCCATCCGCAAGACCAATCCCGCGGCCGCCGCGCAGGAGTACAAGAACGTGCTGGCACCGTTCGGGCTGGCGCTGGCACAGGACAAGCCGCCCTTCAACGACCTGCGGGTGCGGCGCGCCATCTCCATCGCCATCGACCGCCAGAAGCAGGTGGACACGATCTTCGAGGGCCACGGCATCCCCGGCTGGGGCCTCCCCTACATCTACTATCAGGACAGGATGCCGACGCTGGCCGATCTCGGCCGCTGGTGGCAGTACCGACCGGCGGACGCGAAGAAGCTCCTGGCCGAGGCCGGCTACCCCAACGGGTTCGAGACGACGCTGTTCTACTACGAGTACTTCCCGCAGATGACGTCCCAGGTCCAGCTCGTGCAGCAGGACCTCAAGAAGAACCTCAACATCAACGTCAAGATCACCAAGCTCGACTACACGACGTACTACGGCCGCTACGTGGAGAGCAAGTGGGACGGGATCGCCTGGGGGTTCCAGTCGGGCCACGCGGTGGGCCTCGACGAGCGGACCTACATGTACATGCACTCCAAGTCCACGAAAAACTTCTTCCGCGTCAACGACGCCGTCATCGACGAGCTGACCACCAAGCTCAGGCGGACGCCCGACCGCGCCGAGCAGCGCGTGATCACCAAGAAGATCGTCGATCGCGAGCTCGACCAGGTGCTCCGGATGTGGATGCCCTACGACAACGGCTTCCTGGTCTTCCAGCCGTACGTGCGGAACGCCGCCGCCCTGTCGCTCCGGCGCACCGACGGTTACGGGTCGCCGACCACCGCGCGGCTGTGGCTCGATAAGTAATGGAGCGTTCGAGCGCCGAGGGGGCCGTCGCGCCCCACGGGCGCGCCTGTAATGTCGCCCCCTCCGATTAATGCACAAGTATGTGATCCGCCGGCTCCTGCTCGCGATCCCGGTCCTCCTGCTCTCCTCGCTGATCGTCTTCGGGCTGATGCGCGTGATGCCGGGGGACGCGCTGACCGCGCTGATGGCGGAGTCGGGCAACGTCGGCGCGCGCGAGCTCGCCAAGCTCCGCAAGGATCTCGGCCTCGACCGCCCGTATCACGAGCAGTACCTCATCTGGGTCTGGCAGATGGTGAGCCTGAATCCCGGTGATTCGGTCTTCACGGGCGAGCCCATCCCGGTGGCCCTGAAGAAATCGATTCCGGTCACCCTCGAGCTGGCGACGCTGGCGCTGATCCTCGGCCTGGTCATCGCGATTCCGATCGGGGTGCTCTCGGCGACCCGCCAGGACACGTCCTCGGACTACGCGGGGAGGGTGGTCGCCGTCTCCGGCCTCTCGCTGCCCGACTTCTGGCTCGGCACGCTGGTCATCACCTTCGCGGCGCTCTGGTTCCACTGGATCCCGCCGATCGGCTACGTCAGCATCTGGGAGTCGCCGTGGCGCAATCTCCAGCAATTCCTGCTGCCCGCGGCCGTGCTCGGCTTCCGTCTCTCGGCGGCGACGATGCGCATGACGCGCTCGACCGTGCTCGAGGTGCTCCGCGAGGACTACGTGCGCACCGCCTGGGCCAAGGGCCTCGGGGGACGGATCGTCGTCTACAAGCACGCGCTGAAGAACGCCCTCATCCCCGTCGTCACCATCGTCGGGGGCCAGCTCGGGGTGCTGCTGGCCGGCACCGTGGTCGTCGAGACGATCTTCGCGCTGCCGGGGATGGGCCGGCTGACCGTCGAGGCGATCCTGTTCCGCGACTATCCCGTGGTGCAGACCAACGTCATGCTCGTCGCGGCGACGCTCGTCACGCTGAACTTGCTCGTGGACCTGACCTACGCGTGGCTCGACCCGCGGATCCGGTACGGATAATGTCCATCGCGACGGCGCGCGTCTCCCGGTTCGAGGAGCAGCCGGTCCGCGCCGCGAGCCGCGTGGCGGCGCTCTGGACCGTCATCAAGCGGAAGCCGCTCGGGATGGCCTCGGCCGCCCTCCTCGCGCTGATCGTGCTGACGGCGGTCTTCGCGGACGTCCTGGCGCCCTACGATCCGCTCGCGACCCAGCCGGAGATCCGGCTGGCGCCGCCGAGCTGGGACCACCCGTTCGGCACCGACGACATCGGCCGCGACGTCCTGAGCCGCGTCATCCACGGCAGCCGGATCTCGCTCTGGGTGGGGCTGCTCGCCGTCGGGATCGGGACGGTCGCGGGCATGATCATCGGCCTCCTGTGCGGGTATTGCGAGGGCCGGCTCGACCTCTTCGCGCAGCGCCTGATGGACGCGATCCAGGCGATCCCGGGATTGATCCTCGCGCTGGCCATCGTCTCCGTGCTGAAGCCGAACACGACGAACGCGATGCTCGCGATCGCCATCGTCATCATTCCGGGCAACTCGCGCATCGTGCGCGGCGCCGTCCTGTCCGCGAAGCAGAACCGCTACGTCGAGGCCGCGCAGGCGATCGGCTGCCGGCATCCGCGGATCATCATGAGCCACATCCTCCCCAACGTGACGGCGCCGATCCTCATCATCGCGTCGATCTGGCTCGGGAACGCCATCCTGATCGAGGCGACGCTGTCCTTTCTCGGCGTGGGGACCCAGCCGCCCACCCCCTCCTGGGGGTTGATGCTGAGCAGCACGGGGCGCGCGTTCATGGAGCAGGCCCCCTGGCTCGCGATCTTCCCGGGCCTGGCCATCAGCCTCGCCGTGCTCGGCTTCAACCTCTTCGGCGACACCCTGCGCGACGCGTGGGATCCGAAGCTCCGGCGCACCTGAGCCGGCCCCCGCGCTGAGGCCCCGTCTCGACAACGTCCGTAACCGTGCCGGGTGGTAGACTCACCTCGGTGATGGAGCTCCAGGGACAGGTCGCGATCGTCACCGGCGCCGGCCGCGGCATCGGCCGCGCCACGGCGCTCGAGTTGGCGCGGCTGGGCGCCGACGTGGTCGTCGCCGAGCTGGACAAGGCCGGCGCCGAGCGGACGGCGGCCGAGGTGAAGAGCCTCGGGCGGCGGGCGCTCGCGCTGCCGACCGACGTCACGCGGCGCGCCGACCTCCAGACGATGGCCGACCGCACGCTTGCCGAGCTCGGGCGGATCGACGTCCTCGTGAACAACGCCGGCATCTACCGCGCCGCGGCGCCCCTCGACGTCACCGAGGAGCACTGGGACGCGATCATGAGCATCAACGCCCGGGCGGTGTTCTTCGCCTGCCAGGCCGTGCTGCCGGCGATGGTCAAGCAGAAGCGCGGCGCCATCGTGAGCCTCGCGTCCATGGCCGGGAAGATCGGCAACCGCAACAACCTCCCCTACAACGCCAGCAAGGCGGCCGTCATCAGCATCACGAAGAGCCTCGCCCTCGCGCACGCCAAGGACGGCATCCGCGTGAACTGCGTCTGTCCCGGCTTCGTGGAAACCGACATGTGGGCGCTCGTCGCGCGTGAGCAGGGCGCCCTGATGGGCATGACGCCCGAGGAGTTCACCAGGCAGCGCGCCGCCCAGGTGCCGCTCGGGCGGATGGAGCGCCCCGAGGACGTCGCCGGGGTGATCGCCTTCCTCGCCGGAAGCCGCGCCGGGTACATGACCGGCCAGGCACTCAGCGTGGACGGCGGCCTGGTCATGCATTGAGCGAGATCGCTTCGAGGAGAGCCCCATGAGCGAGACACCGAAACTGCTGCTGGAGAAGGACGGGCCGATCGGCTGGATCGTCTTCAACCAGCCGGAGAAGCGGAACGCGGTGAGCCAGGAGATGTGGGAGCTGATGCCGAAGTACGTGCACGACCTGGCGACCGACGACGCGATCCGCGTGGTCGTCCTGCGCGGCGCCGGCGACAAGGCCTTCGTGGCCGGCGCCGACATCTCGCAGTTCAAGGACCGCCGCCGCAACATGGCCGACGAGGAAGAGTACCGGCGGATCAACGCGCGCGGTCAGGAGGCGCTCACGGCCCTGACGAAGCCGCTCCTCGCGATGATCCACGGCTACTGCGTGGGCGGCGGCGTCAGCATCGCCATCGGCTGCGACATCCGCATCGCGGCGGACGACGCGCGCTTCGGCGTGCCCGCGGCGCGGCTCGGGCTCGGTTACCACTACCACGGGATGGAAAAGCTCATGAAGCTGGTCGGGCCGGCGTACACGAAGGAGATCTTCTTCACCGCCCGCACCGACTTCAGCGCCCAGGACGCGCTCCGGATGGGGCTCGTGAACCAGGTCGTGCCCAAGGCCGACCTCGAGCGCTTCACGCGCGACTACGCGCTGACGATGGCGCGCAACGCGCCGCTCACGCTGCGCTCCGCGAAGGCCACCGTGGAGCAGCTCGTGAAGCCCGCCGGCGAGCGCGATCTGGCGCTGCTCGACCGGCTGATCGCCGACTGCTTCAACAGCCAGGACTACCAGGAAGGGGTCAAGGCGTTCTCCGAGAAGCGCCGCCCCGAGTTCAAGGGCCGCTGACGTACCGCGCGACGCGATAGGGCACCCGTGCCAGGTCGGGGCAGAACCGGCCGACCACCGGCGCCAGCCGCTCGCAGAGCTCCTTCGTCGCCGCGTTGACGTCCGCCAGGCGCCGCCGCGCGGCGTCCGCCTCGCGCGCGAGCGCGGCGACGTCGACCGTCGTGACGCGCCGGTCCTCCACGACCATCCGGCCACCGATCATGACGTGCCGCACGGCCGCGCCGTCCTCCGTGTGGACGAACTGGTTGGTGGAATCGTTCAGGGGCACCCAGTTGACGTGGCCGAGGTCGAGGAAGACGATGTCGGCCTTGTAGCCCGCCGCGAGCCGGCCGATGCGGCCGTCGAGCCCGAGCGCCCGCGCGCCGCCCTCGGTGGCCGCGACCGCGACCTCCTCCGTCGTCACCCAGCGCTCGCGCTCCGGGCATTGCCCCTTGGAGACGAGCGAGGCGAGACGCATCGCCTCGTACATGTTCAGGTTGTCGGAGCAGTTCGCGCCGTCGGTGCCCAGGCCCACGTTGACCCCGTGCTCGAGCATCGCCCGCATATCCGCGAGCCCGTTGCCGAGCCGCAGGTTGCTGCCCGGGTTGTGCGCGACGGAGGCGCCGCGGTCGCCGAGCCGCTGCATGTCGTCCGCGTCGAGCCACACACCGTGGGCGACGGTGAAATGCGGGCCGAGCAAGCCGAGGTCGTCGAGATGGGCCGTCAGCGTCTTGCCGTAGCGCTCGAGCCCGACGACCGCTTGGACCTTGGACTCGGCGACGTGGCTGTGCAGTCCCACGCCGTGCTCCCGGGCGAGGTCGGCGCAGGCGCGGAGGAACTCGTCCGAGCAGTGGTGCGGGATCGTCGGGGCGACCGCGAGCCGAACCCGGTCGCGGTCGAGTGTCCACTCGCGCAGCGCCGCGCGCATGTTCGCGACGCTCGTCTTCCACGGCGCCGGCCTGAGCTTCTCGACGTCCCGCTGCAGCGCGGGCGTGAGGGCGTCCATCAGGCCGGGGATCGCCTCGAAGAACGTGCGGTCCGCGACCATCGGCGCGAGGACCGCCCGCATGCCCACCTCCGCGTAGGCGCTGCCGACCGCCTGGAGCCCCTCGACCGTCGGCGCGGGCCACTCGAGCGGGAGGTCGTAGCAGGCCGTGCAGCCCTTGAGCACCATCTCGACCGCGCCGAGCTTCGCGCTGAGATGCTTTTCCGGAAGCGAGCGACTGCCGCTGATCCACGGGCCGGCCGTGAGCAGCAGCTCGAGCGTCCAGCGGTCGCCCATGCCCTTGGCGAGGTTCCCGTGGGCGTGGGTGTGAGCGTTGATCAGCCCCGGGTGCAGCAGCAGGCCGCGCGCGTCCATGACCCTCGCGCCGGCCGGCGCGGCCAGGCCGGGCGCGCCGACCTCGGCGATGCCGTCGCCCGCCACGAGCACGTCGGCGGCGTCGGCGCGGTGGGCGGGGGCGTCGAGCAGGCGACCCCCGCGGATGATGGTGGTCTTGCCGGTGTCGGCGTTCCCGCCGGTGCCCATGGCTCGGTCACCTCCCCCGGGTAGCGTATAGTACGGCACCATGAGCCAATCACCGGCTCCCCCGCGCTTCGTCACCCTCCCCGAGATCCGCCGCGCGGCCAAGTCGCGGCTCCCCCGCGAGGCGTGGAACTTCGGCGACGGCGGCAGCGAGTCGGAGGCGACGCTCCGTCGCAACCGTCGCCACCTCGACCGCCTCGCGATCATGCAGAACGTCCTCGTGGACGTGCGCCAGATCGACCTCCGGACGAGCCTCCTCGGCGTGCCGCTCTCGTCGCCCGTGGGCGTCGCGCCCATGGGTGGCCTCGTCCTCTTCCATCCCGAGGGCGACGTGGAGATGGCTCGCGGCGCCGGGCAGGCCGACACGCTCCAGTGGCTCTCGGGCGCCACCGGCTGGCCCGTCGAGGACGTCGCGAAGGCCGGCGGCGGAGCGCCCCAGATGTTCCAGCTCTACGCCCACGGGGACCGCGGCTGGATGAGCGAGCTGCTCAAACGGGTCGAGGATTCCGGCTACAAGGCGGTCGCCCTCACCGTGGACACCCAGCACTACAGCCGGCGCGAGCGCGACATCCTCGCGCGCTGGAGCCCGCGCAAGGCGATGGAGATCGCGCCCAACCCGCGCGGACCCAACTCCGAGTACCAGGCGCGGCTCACCTGGACGGACGTCGAGTGGCTGATGAAGACGACGAAGCTGCCCGTGGGACTCAAGGGCATCATGACCGTGCCGGATGCGCGCCGCGCCGTCGAGACGGGCGTGCGCCTCATCTGGGTCTCCAACCACGGCGGGCGCCAGCTCGACCATACGCAGTCGTCGATCGAGGCGCTGCCGCCCATCGCCGACGCCGTGGCCGGCCGCGCCGAGATCGTGGTGGACGGCGGGTTCTCGCGCGGGACCGACGTGGTGAAGGGGCTCGCGCGCGGGGCGCGGGCGGTCATGGTGGGGCGCACGGCGCTGTGGGGTCTCGCGGCCGACGGCGCCGAGGGCGTCGCCCGCGTCTTCGAGATCCTGCGCGAGCAGATCCACGTGGCGATGGGCCTCTGCGGCCGCACGAAGATCGCCGACCTCAAGCCCGACCTGATCTTCAAGGCCGATTGAGGCGCACCGCGCGAACCGAGGTGAGGTGACGACGCCATGGCGACGAGCGCCGCGGTCCTGAACGAGTCGATGCCGACCGCCGAGTACGCCCGGCTCGAGGAGCGGATCCTCGCGCGCGATCAGGTCGGCGCGAGCGGGGTGCTGTACGGGATCATGAAGCGGGGGCGCCCCGTCACCGAGATGGTCGGCGAGACCGTGCGGATCCACGCGCCGTACACCCACGTCCCCTACCACCAGCGGCTCGACGACGGCGTCGTCAAGTTCGTGAACAACGACCACTGCCTGCTGAGCGAGCGGGTCGGCCTGCCG
>DATFVL010000125.1 GCA_035260325.1 Candidatus Methylomirabilota bacterium
GGCACGGGAGCTGTGAAGGAAGCCCTCGAGGTGCCCGTGGTCTCCATGGCGGAGGCCGCGATGGGGATGGCCGTGCCGCTCTGTCACCGCTTCGCGATCGTGACCACGGCCGCCCGCATGATCCCGTATACGGAAGACGTGGTCCAGCTCGTCGGCTTCGCCTCCCGTTGCGCGGGCGTGAGGGCCGTCGAGCTTCCACCCATCGGCGAAGGCTCCCTGGACGAGCAGCGGGTCCTCGACGAGCTCGGCGCGGTGATAAGTAGCGTGACGGGGGACATGGGCGCGGACCTCGTCATTCTCGGCGGTGCCCGCCTCTCGCCCTACGCGGCGGCGGCGCGCGAGCGAAGCCGGGCGCCGATCCTAGAGCCGGTCTCGTGCGGCGTGCAGATGGCCGAGGCGCTCGTGCGGCTCGGCTTGGCGCAGAGCAAGGCAGGCAAGTTCGCGGCGCCGCCCCGCGACCTCAAGGAATACGAATGAGCTATCCGAGAGATCTCGTCGGCTACGGCAGGCACACGCCCGATCCCAAGTGGCCGGGCGGAGCGCGCCTGGCGCTTCAGATCGTCATGAACTATGAGGAAGGAGGCGAGCGCTCCATCCTCCACGGCGACGCCGAATCCGAGGCCTTCCTCCACGAGGTGGTGGCAACGGAGCCGCTGCCGGGGGTCCGCAACATGAACGTCGAATCGGTGTACGAGTACGGCAGTCGAGCTGGCTTCTGGCGCCTCCTGCGGATGTTCGCGGACCGAAACATCAAGATCACGGTCTATGCCGTCGCCATGGCCCTTGAACGCCATCCGGAGGCCGCGGCCGCCATTTTAGAGGCGGGTCACGAGGTCATGAGCCACGGATGGCGGTGGATCGATTACCAGTACATGAGCGAGGATGAAGAGCGCGCTCACATGCGTCGTGCGATCGAGGTGCTGGCGCGACTCACGGGCAGCCGCCCCCTTGGTTGGTACACCGGCCGGCAGAGCCCGAATACCCGGCGGCTGGTCGTCGAGGAGGGCGGCTTCCTCTACGACGCCGACTCCTACAACGATGACCTGCCGTACTGGGTGACCGTGTCCGGGAAGAGCCACCTGGTCATTCCGTACACGATGGACAATAACGACATGAAGTTCGGAGGAGTGCAGGGGTTCAATACGGGCGAGGATTTCTACACCTATCTGCGCGACGCATTTGACGTTCTCTATGCCGAGGGGGCGAGGGCGCCCAAGATGATGTCCGTCGGGCTCCACATGCGGCTGGCAGGCCGCCCCGGCCGCGCGGCCGGTCTCGCGCGCTTCCTCGATCACGTGCTCAAGCACGACGGCGTCTGGATGTGCCGTCGGGTGGACATCGCGCGGCACTGGATGGCCACTCACCCGTACCAGGGCGCTTGAGAAGGACCACGCGATGGCGCCGGGGACCGTGACGCGCCTCATCGCCGAGCCGCTGACCGAGGAGGCCTTTCGTCCGTTCGGGCAGCTCATAGGCGAGGGCTCGGCCGCGCCAGACTTTCGGGGGGAGAAGGGCACGGTCGGGTGGTCCATGGACTGGCGCGGCGGCCGAGCCAAGATCTCCTACCTTCTCACCCCGTATCGGGGACTGGATTTCACCAAGCTCGAGCGGCATCTCGCTTTGACCCAGGCGTTCGTTCCCATCGGCGGCGCGCCGGCAGTCGTCGCGGTCGCGGCGCCCACGGATCCGCGCGATCGAGACGCCGTGCCGGGGCCCGAGACCGTGCGCGGGTTCCTCCTCGACGGCAGCGTGGGCTACGTGCTCCACGCGGGCACCTGGCATAGCCTCGACCGCTTGGCCGTGGCTCCTCCCGACACGCGCTGGGTCATGATCACGGATCACGAGACCGCCGAAGATCTGGAGGCTGCCTACACGGGGCGAGGCGGCTTCGCGCTGACGGAGGAGGTGGATTTCGCGGTCCGATTCGGCACGACGTTCGAGTTCGTCCTCTAACACGCGACAGACTGGAGGCCATTCATGAGCGGTATCACACGGCGGCAGGTCTTGATCGGAGGAGTGGCGGGCGCGACGGCCTTGACGGCCGGCCGGGCCTGGGCGCAGCAGAAGGAACTGATCGCCAATACCTATGGCGGCGGATGGGAGCAGGGGCACAAGCAGGCCATCGCCGATCCGATCGAGAAGAAGACGGGCGCCAAGGTCATCCTCATCCCGATGCTCGCCAACGAGCTCGTGGCGCGCATCAAGGCGGCGGGGGGCGCCAAGCCGCCGGTGGACGTGGCGCTGGTCGACGACGGCCCCTTCCTGACGGCCATCAAGGAGGACG
>DATFVL010000126.1 GCA_035260325.1 Candidatus Methylomirabilota bacterium
AGCCCGTGGTGGAAGCGGCGAATCGCCGCCGGCGTCTGCGCCTACTGCCGCCGCACCGCACGGACGCGGTGAACGCGGCCGCCACCGACGGCGACACCGTCAACATCAACACGGCGGACGTCAAGGAGCTGATGAAGCTCGAGGGTGTCGGCCGCAAGGTCGCCGAGAAGATCGTGGAGTACCGCGAGCATCACGGCCGCTTCCAGAAGCCGGAGGAGCTCCGGAAAGTGGAGGGGATCGGCAGCGGGCTCTGGGAGCGGCACCGTGCGCGCATCGTGATCAAGTAACCAACGCCCATCACTTTTTCTTTGGAGCGTCGCGGACCCGTTGTTGTAGGATGAGGGCAAATCGGCCGGAGCGACAACAGCGCTCCTCGTGGCGTCCCCGCCGGCAATTCCGCCGGCGGCAGAACGTGGCCGGGCCCCGGGCCGGGAGTCGGCATCCGGTTCTGGGTAGGTGGGAACTGGGCCCGCGTGGCGGCCTTGCCGAGAATAGGAGGTGATCCAGCCGATGTGTACTACCCCTACGGTGATCTGTGAGGTGGTTGCCTCCTAGGCTGGCTCCACGCTAATTCCGGGTGGAATTGCCTGGGAGTCCAGGCGCCACCGGCCCCGACGGTCCCGCCTTACCAGCGGGGCGGCGCGACGGCGAGTGAAGGAATCACGCGCCGCAGCCACCGTCGGGGCTCTTTTTTTGCCCGCCGTCGCGCGCCCGGTCGGCGGGCGCGCGCTCGCGTTCGCTGCCCCCCTGCGGCTGGGCTCCATCCCGATGCGCCGAGCCCGCTGGCGCGCACGCGGGAACGGGTCGTGTCGATCCTGCCGCACACGCCCGCCGGCCCGGAGCACGGCGACCGCGAATCTAGTTGATCGATCCCGTAGCGCGCGGCACGGGATGGCCCAGGTGCCGCTCGATCGCGCGGAGCTGCTCGCGCTCCTCCGGCGCCGCGAGGCTCGACGCGCGGCCGCTCGCCTCGGCGCGCGCCGTCCGTCCGATCCGGTGGATGTAGTCCTCGGCCGTCCCCGGCAGGTCGAAGTTCACCACGTGCGCGATCTCTGGCACGTCGATCCCGCGCGCGGCGATGTCCGTCGCGACGAGCACGCGGTAGCGTCCGCTCCGGAAGCCGTCGAGCGCCTCGCGGCGCTGCGACATGGAGCGGTTGGCGTGGAGCCGCGCGACCCGGTGGCCGGCGGCGCCGACCGCGCGCGCCACGCGGTCGGCGCGGTGCTTGGTGCGCGTGAAGACGAGCGTCCGACCCCGCTCCTGGCCGAGCAGCCGCAAGAGGAGCGGCGTCTTCGTCGGCGCCTCGGCCCGGTAGAGCACCTGCGTCACCTTGGCGACGGGCTTGGCGACCGCGCCGACGTGGACCCGGACGGGCCGGACGAGGTGCTGGCGCACGAGCCCCTCTACCTCGGGGGGCATCGTCGCCGAGAAGCAGAGCGTCTGGCGGTCGAGCGGGGTCACGCGCAGGATGCGCTCGACTTGCGGCGCGAAGCCCATGTCGAGCATGCGGTCGGCCTCGTCGAGGACGACGATGCGGATCGAGCCGAGGGCGGCCGTGCGGCGCTCGAGGTGATCGAAGAGGCGCCCGGGCGTCGCGACGATGACGTCGGGACGCTTCTGCAGCGTCGCGAGCTGGGGTCCCATCGGTTCGCCGCCGATGAGGACCACCGTCGTGAGCCCGCGCGCGCGGCCGAGCGTGTCGAACGTCGCCGCGATCTGGAGCGCGAGCTCACGGGTGGGCGCGAGCACGAGCGCGCGCGGTCCGGCGCCGCCGCGCGCGATCGGCCGCGGGCCCGCGCCCGCGAGCGGCTCGCCCGCCGCCGCGAGGCGTTCAATCGTCGGGATCGCGAAAGCCGCGGTCTTGCCGGTGCCGGTCTGGGCGCAGCCGATCAGGTCGTGGCCCTCGAGAATCGGTCCGATGGCCTCGGCCTGGATCGGCGTGGGAGTGAAAAAACCCGCGCGCGCGATCGCGTCGCGCATGGCGGGCGTGAGTGGAAGATCGGTGAATGAACGAACCATGAGTGTCGAACCTTTCGGAGTGTGCCGAGTTGAACCGCCCGGGCCCGGTGACGGACCCGGGCGGAGACTGAGCGAGGGTTGAGCTAGCTGACCTTCCTGACGTTGGCTGCCTGAAGACCCTTCGGACCGCGGGTGACTTCGAACTCGACCTTGTCACCCTCGGCGAGGCTCTTGAAGCCCTGAGCCTGGATGGCGGAATAGTGGACGAACACGTCCTCGCCGCCCTCTTGCGTGATGAACCCGTACCCCTTTGCGTCGTTGAACCACTTCACCTGTCCCTGTGCCATACCTCGAACCTCTCCTTGGGGGGTCTTCAAGCCCCTGTGTGCTCCCGCCAGCGTGGCGGGGTTGCCTTCCGGAATTGGAAGGCAAACAAAAACGCCGCGCGAACTGGCTCCGCGCGGCGTGTGTCTCGATCTCTCGTAATCGTTACCAAACCCCGTCTGTACCAGGACCGGGGCCAAGAATGACACGCGCCCCCCGCCAAGTCAATCGAATTCTACGAGCCGCGTGACGGGCCGCGAGCCGTTCCTGGTGCCGAGCCAGCCCGGGATCGCCATCGAGAACCGCCCCGCGGTGCCGCCCGCCACGACGATGTGGATCTCCTCGGGCGACGGGAACTTCGCGATGAGCGTGTCGGGCGCGGGCGGCGCTTTGCCGAATCTCAGATTCGTGCCCTCCCCGTGGTCCCCGTCGGGCAGGAGCGATTTGTACGGCACGCGCACGGTCGCGTAGAGATGACCCGCGAGCCGCTCCTTCGTCCAGCCGTCGTCGGCGAAGGTGCGCGCGTGCTCGGGGCCGACGACGAGCATCGTGTGGGAGTAGAGGGGAAAGTGCTTGCTGTTCCAGAGGCCGGCCATGGACCAGCCGAGCGAGCCCGCGAGCTCCCGCGCGGTCCGGCTCGCGTGGTCGGAGATGCCGTGCGGCGCCTCCCCGGCGAAGAGCGTCACCGCGCTCGCACCCGGCGCGAGGCCGCGGCCCGCGTGGTACGGCGGCCACGGGCTCGCCTCCTCGTGCTCGCCGATGCAGTACGTGTAGCGTCCCGGATGGCCGAACGTGGACATCGAGGTCTCGCCGGGCCGGGCGCCGCCGATGTTGATCATCAGCAGGCGCAGCGCGCGCCCGATGGTCGCGTTCGCGCGGTGGCCGGGGCCGAAGACGCCGAAGCCGCAGTTGAGGCCGATCCGCGCGCGCACGGGACCGTTGACGACGATGAGCGGCGCGGCGAAATGCGTGGAGCCGGACATCCCGTGCAGGTTGAACGCGGGATCGCACGCGCACTCGGCCGCGGCCAGCAGCACGGGCAGAAACTCCGGCCTGCAGCCGGCCATCACGGCGTTGATCGCCGCTTTCTCGACCGTGAGCCGGCCGTAGTTGGGCGGCATGTCGCCGACCAGCTCGTCGCGGCTCCGGCGGGTGCCCGCGAGCATGCGCTCGACCCGCTCGCGCGTCGGCGGCACCACGGGCAGGCCGTCGGTGACGCCCTTGTCGAACCAGACCTCGAACTCGTCGGCTGTCATGCGAGCGCGGCCGATGCTATACCCGAACCGCGCCCTCGCCAACGCGGCGGCCGCCGCTGACTGGATGACCGCGGTTGTCACGAGTGGTGCCATCCTGAGCGCCGGCGAGCCCGAGGCCCCGCGGACCCGGGCCTCCATCCCGCGCGTACGGGCCGTTTCGATGACGGGTGCCGCCCATTCAGCGACCGCGTCAGGACGTCGGAACCCGCTGAAAACCTGGGGATTTTCCCAGGCCCCGGCCGGGCCGCTCGGTGTCAGAACGTCGCCGTTCGCCCTAAAGTCCTGGAAACACGGAGTTTTCGTTGGCCAGTGGCACGGACTGTGCTAGTGTATGACGCCCAGTAGCAGAAGAAGTTCACTCGAGCCTGATGGAGCAGTGATGTTCTACAACCTGCTGGCCGGCCTCTTCTCCAACGATCTCGCCGTCGATCTCGGAACCGCGAACACGCTCGTGTACGTGCGCGGCGAAGGCATCGTGCTCAACGAGCCGTCCATCGTCGCCATCCACCAGGCGGACCACTCGGTCCTCGCGGTGGGCCACGAGGCCAAGGCGATGCTCGGGCGCACGCCCGGAAACATCGTCGCGATCCGTCCGCTCAAGGACGGCGTGATCGCCGACTTCGATGTGACCGAGAAAATGCTGCACTACTTCATCTCGAAGGTGCACCGGCGCCACACGCTCGTGCGGCCGCGCATCGTCATCGGCGTGCCGTCGGGCATCACGCAGGTCGAGAAGCGCGCCGTGCGCGACTCCGCGATGCAGGCCGGCGCGCGCGAGGTGTACCTGATCGAGGAGCCGATGGCCGCGGCGATCGGGGCCGGGCTGCCGATCCAGGAGCCGGGCGGCAACATGATCGTGGACGTCGGGGGCGGCACGACCGAGGTCGCCGTGATCTCCCTCTCGGGCATCGTCTACTCCAAGTCGGTGCGCATCGCCGGCGACGAGATGGATGAGGCGATCATCCAGTACATCCGCAAGCACTACAACCTGCTGGTCGGCGAGCGGCGGGCCGAGGAGATCAAGATGACGCTCGGCTCCGCGTACCCGATGGGCGGCGAGCGCCGCACGATGGAGGTCAAGGGACGCGACCTCATCGACGGCATCCCGAAGACCGTCGTGATCACGGACGAGGAGATCCGCGAGGCGCTGCGCGAGCCCGTCATGACGATCGTCGAGACGGTGCGCACCTGCCTGGAGCGGACGCCGCCGGAGCTCGCGGCCGACATCGTGGACAAGGGCATCGTGATCACGGGCGGCGGCGCGCTGCTCCGCGGCCTGGACCACCTGCTGCGTCAGGAGACGAATCTGCCCGTCACGCAGGGTGACGATCCGCTGTCGTGCGTCGCGCTGGGTGTCGGCAAGGTGCTCGACGAGCTCGAGCTCCTGAAGAAGGTGGCGATTCCCGCCTAGGGTCGGATCGGCGTTCGGTCGCTGGAGGGCGAAGGGGTGAAGAGTCGCAAGGTCGCGCTGCTCGTTTCGGCGATCGGCGTCTGCCTCCTGCTCCTGACCCTCCAGACGCGGGGCTACGGCGCGCGCGCCGCCGACGCGCTCGCGCTCCTGACGACGCCCATCCAGGCCGGCGTCGCCAAGGCTCACCGCGCGGCCTTCGACGCCTGGGACACCTACCTCGACTGGAAGAACGTCCGGGCCGAGAACCGCCGTCTGCGCGAGGAGATCCGGGGGCTGCGCGTCGAGGGGCTGCGCGTCCGGGAGACCGACGACGAGAACCGCCGCCTCCGGCGCCTGCTGGCGCTCCAGGAGCGGCTGCCGCTCACGACCGTGTCCGGCGAGATCATCGCGCGCGACTGGGGCGGCTGGATCCGCGCGCTCACCGTCAACCGCGGGCGCGGCGACAAGATCGCGCGCCTGACGGCCGTGATCTCGCCCGACGGGCTCGTCGGGCGCGTCGTCGAGGTGCGGCCGGGCGCGTCCATCGTGCAGGTGCTCACCGACCCAGCCTCCACGGTCGGCGCCCACGTCGTCCGCACGCGGACGCCCGGGATCGTCGAGGGCGAGCCGAGCGGCGCGCTCCGGTTCAAGTACATGGCGCGCGACGGCGCGCAGATCGAGGTGGGGGACGTGCTCGTGACGTCCGGGCAGGGCGGGCTCTTCCCGCGGGGCATCCCGGTCGGACGTGTGCGCTCGATCGACGACCGCGGGGCGGCGCTCTTCCACTACGCGGTGCTCGAGCCGGCCGTGAACTTCTCGCGCATCGACGACGTGCTGCTCATCACCGGCGAGCCGCGGCACGACCTCGCCGGCTTCTTCCCGAGCGACGGCTGATGCGCGCGCTGCTCGTGCTGACCGTGCTCGGGGGCGGCGTCGCCCACGCGACCGTCGCGCCCGCGCTCGGCATCGGCGGCGTGACTCCCGACCTCCCGCTGATCGTCGTGGTCCTTCTGGCGCTCAGGCGCGGGCCCGAGTTCGGCTGCGTCGCGGGCTTCGCCGCGGGGCTCCTCCAGGACGCCGCGGGCGGCGGCCTGATCGGCGTGCAGGCGCTCACGAAGGCCGTCATCGGCTTCACGATCGGCGCCGCGGGCAGCCGCCTGCGCGTCACCCACGTGCTCGTCCAGGTACCCGGCCTGGTGATCCTCACGGTGGCCGAGGGCCTGGCGCGGTTCGCGCTCCTCAAGATGTTCCGGTTTCCGGCGCCGTTCGGGGAGCTGATGCTCTACGTCGTGCTCCCGCAGGCCCTGTACAACGGCTTCCTGGGCGCCGCGCTCGTCCTGGGTCTCGCGTGGATCGAATCGGTGCGCGCGCGCACCTCCTGAGCGGGCCGCGATGAGCCGCATTCTCGGCCGCCGGGGATTGCCCGCGCGCCGCGACGCCGGGCAGCGCCGCATCATGGTCGTCGCGGCCACGGTCACCGCGGCCTTCCTCGTCCTCATCGGGCAGCTCTGGTACCTCCAGGTGCTCGAGGGCGGGCGCTTTCTCGACGCGAGCGACAAGAATCGGCTCCGGATCCGGCCGATCGCGGCGCCGCGCGGCATCCTCTTCGACCGCCACGGCGTGCCGCTCGTGGACAACCGCCCCGCGTTCACGCTCTCGCTGATCCCGCGCGAGCTTCCGCGCGAGGCGGCCGTGCGCGACGCGGTGCTGGGCCGCGTCGCCTCGCTCCTCCGGATCCCCTACCAGGAGCTCCAGGATGCGGTCGCCCGGGTGCAGCCCGACTCGTTTCTGCCCGTGCGGGTGCGCCGCGGGCTCACGCTCGAGGACGTCGCGAAGGTCGAGGAGTGGAAGCTCGAGCTCCCCGGCGTGATCGCCGAGGTCGAGCCGCAGCGCGTGTACCCGACCAGCCGCTTCGCCGCGCACCTGCTCGGCTACGTGCGCGAGGCGAGCGACGACCAGCTCCGGCAGGGACGCTACCGCCGCGGCGAGATGGTCGGGCAGAACGGCCTCGAGCGCCTCCTCGACGACTACCTCCGCGGCAAGGACGGCGGCGAGCGCATCGAGGTGGACGCGATGGGCCGCGCGGTGCGCATGATCCAGCAGAGCGAGCCGCATCCCGGCGCGCAGGTCGTCACGACCGTGGACCGGCGCGTCCAGGAGGCGGCCGAGCGCGCGATGGAGGGCCGCGCGGGCGCGGTCGTGGTGATGGACCCGCGCAGCGGCGACGTGCTCGCGATGGTCTCGACGCCGGCGTACGAGATCGACCGGTTCACCGGAACGATCGACCGCGCCGCGTGGCTGCGCGTCGTGCAGGACCCGAACTTCCCGCTCCTCAACCGCACGATCCAGAGCCAGTACGCCCCGGGCTCGATCTTCAAGATCCTCGTCGCCGCGGCGGGGCTCCAGGAGGGGTCGCTCACGCCGCTCGACCGTGTCCACTGCACCGGCGAGTTCCACCTGGGCACCTGGACCTTCAAGGACTGGAAGAAAGAGGGCCACGGGGTGGTGAACCTGCACCAGGCCATCGCGCAGTCCTGCGACGTCTTCTTCTACAATGCGGGACTGAAGGTGGGCGCCGGCACGATCGCGCGCTACGCCGGCGCGTTCGGCTTCGGCGCGGCGACCGGCATCGAGCTCGGGGGCGAGAAGCTCGGCCTGATCCCGCACCCCGCCGCGCGGCGCGAGCACCGCGCGTGGACGGCGGGCGACACCGTGAACGTGTCGATCGGCCAGGGCGCCGTGCTGGTGACGCCGATGCAGGTCGCGCGCTTCATGGGCGCCGTCGCCAACGGCGGCGTCCTCTGGCGCCCGCGTCTCGTGCAGCGCATCGAGCGGCCCGAGAAGGGCGTCGTCTACAGCGACCCGGGGCACGTGAACGGCCACGTCGAGCTCTCGCCGCTCGTGTGGGAGTTCCTGCGGCGGAGCCTCTGGGCCGTCGTGAACGAGAGCGGCGGCACCGGCGCGGCGGCCCGGATCCCGGGCCTGGAGGTCGCGGGCAAGACCGGCACCGCCCAGATGATCGCGAAGTCGAAGTCGTCGCTCGGGCAGGACCACGCCTGGTTCGCGGCCTTCGCGCCGGTCAAGGAGCCGGAGGTCGTCGTCGTCGTCCTCGTCGAGCGGGGCGGGCACGGCGGCGACGTGGCGGCGCCGATCGCGCGCCGCATCCTCCAGGCGATCTTCCTCGAGAAGGTGGCCGCGCTGGAGATCCGCGACTGATGCTCAGGTTCGACCGCCGGCTCCTCCAGAACGTGGACTGGCCGCTCCTCGGCGCGGCCTTCCTCCTCTTCGCGATGAGCCTGCTCACGCTCTCGAACCTGAGCGTGGGGCGCGGCGGCGCCGGTGTCGCCCTGCGCCAGACCGCGTGGTTCGGCGTGGGCCTCGTGGCGCTCCTGATCGTGGCGAGCCTCGACTATCGGCGGCTCGTACGCGCGGCGCCGGCCGTCTACCTCCTCGGCCTCGCGGGCCTGACGCTCGTCTGGGCGTTCGGGCGCTCGGTGTCGGGCGCGCGGCGGTGGATCGGGCTGGGGCCGATGTCCGTCCAGCCGTCGGAGCTCTTCAAGATCTGCTTCGTGCTCATGGCCGTCTGGGTCATCACGTCCCGGTGGGCGCAGCCCGTCGGGACGGGCACGCTCCTCATGGCGCTGCCGGTCGTGGCGGTGCCGTTCGTCCTGATCATCAGGCAGCCGGACCTCGGGACCGCGCTGCTGCTCTTCCCCGTCCTGGTGATCCTGCTGATCGGCGCGGGCCTGCGCCTGCGGCTGCTCGGCGCGCTCGGCGCGGTCGGCCTGGCCACGCTGCCCGTCGCCTGGCTCGTGCTGAAGGACTACCAGCGGGAACGCATTCTCGTGTTCCTGGACCCGTTCCGCGACCCGCTCGGGAGCGCGTACAACGTGATCCAGGCCAAGATCGCGATCGGATCGGGTCAGCTCCTGGGCAAGGGCGTCGCCGGCGCGACGCAGAGCCGTCTCGCCTTCCTCCCGGAGCGCCATACGGATTTCATCTTCGCCGTGTTCGCCGAGACGTGGGGGTTCGTCGGCTGTCTCGTGCTGCTCATGTGCTATGTCCTGCTCCTGGTGCGGGGCTTCGACATCGCGGCATCCGCGCGTGAGCCCGTCGGCCGGCTCGTGGCGCTCGGCGCCACGTCGCTGCTGGCGGTCCAGGTGCTGATCAACGTGAGCATGGTGACCGGGCTCGTCCCCGTCGTCGGGATTCCGCTGCCCCTGATGAGCTATGGCGGCTCCTCAATGCTCGCCTCGCTGACGGGGCTCGGCCTCCTCCTCTCGGTCAGGATGCGGCAGTTCCAATGAGACGCGGCATGCGCGCGCACGCGACGCCGGCCGCGTCAGAGAGGTGCTGCCGTGGGCAAACGGATCGTCGTCAACGCCGGGCTCACCGAAACGCGGGTCGGAGTCCAGGAGGGTAGTCTCCTCACCGAGCTCTTCGTCGAGCGGCACCGCCACCGCTCGATCGTCGGCAGCGTGTACAAGGGCGTGGTGACGAACGTGCTGCCGGGCATGCAGGCGGCGTTCGTCGACATCGGCCTCCACAAGGACGCCTTCCTCTACGCCGGCGACTACACGACCAACCTCGGCGACTACGCGCGCGCCATGCTCGCGGGCGTCGACGAGGAGGGCGACGCGAGCGACACGGACCTGGACGTCGAGGAGGCGCGCCGCGAGGCGACCGCCCCGATCGAGGACCTGCTCCGCAAGGGGCAGGAGGTGCTCGTGCAGGTCTCGAAGGAGTCCCTCGGCACCAAGGGCGCGCGCGTCACCTCGTTCATCTCGCTGCCGGGCCGCTACCTCGTCTACATGCCCCAGGCGCGCCACATCGGCGTCTCGCGCCGGATCCGCGACGAGCAGGAGCGCGACCGGCTGCGCGCGGCGCTCCGGAGCCGTCCGCTGCCGCCGGGCGGGTTCATCCTCCGGACGAACGCCGAGGGAAAGGGCGAGGCGGAGTTCGCCGCCGACGTCGAGTTCCTCTCGCGCCTCTGGGCGCAGATCCAGTCGCGCTACGAGCAGGCCCAGGCGCCGGCGGTGCTGCACGAGGAGGGCGACCTCATCTTCCGCGTCGTGCGCGACCTCTTCTCGCCCGAGGTGGACGAGTTCGTCATCGACGGCAAGGAGGTCTACGACAAGTGCCTCGGGTACGTGGAGGCGCTGGTCCCGGCGCTCGCCGAGCGGGTGCGCCTCCACGACGACCGCCAGCCCGTGTTCGAGGCGTTCGGCATCGAGAAGGACATCGAGAAGGCACTCCGCCGCCGGGTGTGGCTCAAGTCCGGCGGCTACATCGTGATCGACCACACCGAGGCCCTCGTCTCGATCGACGTGAACACGGGCAAGTACGTGGGCAAGCGCGACTTCGAGCAGACCGTGCTCAAGATCAACCTCGAGGCGGTCGGCGAGGTCGTCCGCCAGATCCGGCTGCGCGACCTCGGCGGCATCATCATCATCGACTTCATCGACATGGAGCCCGAGGAGCACCGCGAGCAGGTCTACCGCGCCCTGAAGAAGGCGCTCGCCGAGGACAAGGCGCGCACCAACGTGCTCCAGATCTCCGAGCTCGGGCTGGTCGAGATGACGCGCAAGCGCGTGCGCCAGGACCTCCGCGGGCTCCTCTCCGTGTCGTGCCCGACCTGCAAGGGAAGCGGCGTCATCAAGGCCGACGCCACGCTCGCCGCCGAGATCTTCCGCGCCGCGCGCGCGAAGGTGGCGGCCGCCGACGAGGCCGACGGGCGCGAGATCGTCGTCCGGGTCCACCCGGAGGTCGCCCGCTACCTCGAGGGCGACGGGCAGGAAGGCGTCGAGCGGCTCGCCGCGGCGCTCGGGCGCAAGGTGACGGTGCAGGCGATCGCGAACCACGCCGATCGCGAGGGCTACGAGATCAGGCTGCGCGGGGGCGGCGGAGGCGACGCATGACCGGCGCGCGCGCGGGGGGCTGAGCGGATGGCCCGCACGTCTCCCTCGCGTGTCAGCCGGATGAAGGTCCTCGCCGATCTCAGGCTGGCGGCCCGGAAGGGCGACCGCACCGCCCTGTCCCTGGCGATCGACCAGATGCGCACGCTCGCGCACTCGCCGCGCTATTGGGAGAAGT
The DNA here is from genome assembly GCA_035260325.1 of Candidatus Methylomirabilota bacterium. NCBI lineage: Bacteria > Methylomirabilota (SeqCode) > Candidatus Methylomirabilota bacterium. The sequence continues at coordinate 11,023 of DATFVL010000126.1, forward strand.
ACCTGGGCTTGCTCTCGAACCCGCTCGCGCGCCTCGTGGACCTCCTCGTCATCAAGCAGGGTGAGCGCATCGCCCACCAGAAGGGCTGGAGGCTCCCGCGCCCCTCGCCCGCCGACGCCGCGCGCGGGAAGAAGGGAAAGAAGGGCGCGGCCAAGCCCCGCCGGCGCAAGCCCGTCTCGACCGCCGAGCAGCCCTCGCTCTTCGATCTCTGAGGCGTTGCGCCTGATTCGCGTCCCTCCGGTCCTGAGCCGCCGCATTCCCGGTTGACACGGCGAGCGCCCCGGGGCACACTACCCCCAGGGGGTATAGCCGTGATCAACGAGGAGACGAAGAGCAAGGCCCTCGGCCGGCTGCGCCGCATCGAAGGCCAGGTGCAGGGCCTCCAGCGCATGATCGAGAACGAGGCCTACTGCGTGGACATCCTCCTCCAGGTGTCCGCCGTGCAGGGGGCGCTCGAGCAGGTCGAGAAGCTCCTGCTCGGGCGGCACATCGAGTCCTGCGTGGCCGACGCGGTCCGCTCGGGCTCGCGGAGCGAGCGCCAGCAGAAGATCGACGAGCTGCTGGACGTCTTCGCGCGCTTTCGGGGCAAGTGATGGAGCGCGTCACGGCGCCGGTCCGCGGGATGCACTGCGCCGCCTGCGTCGGGAAGGTCGAGAAGGCGCTCGGCGGCGTCCCCGGCGTCGAGTCGGCGCAGGTGAACCTCGCGACCGAGCGGGCGACGATCGCCTACGACCCGGCGCGAATCGACTTCGCCCGGCTCCGGGAGGCGGTCGCGGCGGCCGGCTACGAGCTCGTCGAGCCGCGGCCGGCGGCCGAGGCGGACGCGACGGACGGCGAGCGCGCCGCGCGCGAGGCCGAGCAGCGTCGGGCGAAGGTGAGGTTCCTCGTCGGCGCGGTCCTCTCGGCGCCCGTGCTCGTCGGCGGGATGGCGCACGTCCTGCCCGGCGTGCCGGCGCTGCTCCGGGACCCGTGGCTCCAGCTCCTGCTCACGACGCCCGTCCAGTTCTGGGTCGGCTGGCCCTTCCACAAGGGCTTCCTCCACGACCTGCGCTACCGGTCGGCGTCCATGTCCACGCTCGTCTCGCTCGGCACCTCCGCCGCCTACTTCTGGAGCCTGGCGGTGACGCTCTGGCCGCACGCCTTCGGCGACCACACGGTCACGACGTACTACGACGTCAGCGCGGTGGTCATCACGCTCGTGGTGCTGGGGCGCTGGCTCGAGGCGCGCGCGCGGGGACGCACCTCCGAGGCGATCCGGCGGCTCGTGACGCTCGCGCCCCGGACGGCGCGCGTCGTCCGCGACGGGCGGGAGCGGGACGTGGCGACCGCCGAGGTCGTCCCGGGCGACTTCGTGCGTATCCGGCCGGGCGAGCGGATCCCGGTCGACGGCGTCGTGACCGAGGGCGCCTCCAGCGTGGACGAGTCGATGCTGACGGGCGAGAGCGTCCCGGTGGAGAAGGGGCCGGAGGCGAAGGTGTTTGCGGGGACGATCAACCGGACGGGGAGCTTCATCTTCCGCGCCACGCGCGTCGGGAGCGAGACGACGCTCGCGCGCGTCATCAAGCTCGTCGCCGAAGCCCAGGGCTCGCGCGCGCCGATCCAGCGGCTCGCCGACCGCGTCGCCGCCGTCTTCGTCCCGATCGTCCTCGCGCTGGCCGCGCTGACCTTCGCGGCCTGGTGGCTCTTCGGCCCCGCGCCCGCGGGGCTGCGGGCGCTGACCAACGCGGTCGCCGTCCTCGTCATCGCCTGCCCGTGCGCGATGGGGCTCGCGACGCCGACCGCCATCATGGTCGGCACGGGCCGCGGCGCCGAGTTCGGCGTCCTCATCCGCAACGCCACGGCGCTCGAGCTGCTGCACCGTGTCGACACGGTGGTCTTCGACAAGACGGGCACGCTGACGGTCGGCAGGCCGGCGGTGACCGACGTCGTTCCCGCCGCGGGGGTGATGGCGGTGCGAGCCGCAGGCGG
>DATFVL010000127.1 GCA_035260325.1 Candidatus Methylomirabilota bacterium
CACGCCACTGATCCTCGACACCGCAGGCCGCCTGCACATCGACGAGGCGATGCTCGAGGAGCTCAAGGCCATCCGCCGCGAGGTGGCGCCGCATCACGTGCTCCTCGTCCTGGACGCGATGACCGGGCAGGACGCCGTCACCGTCGCCGACCGCTTCAACCAGGCGGTCGGGATCGACGCGGTCGCGCTGACGAAGCTCGACGGCGACTCGCGCGGCGGCGCCGCCCTGTCCGTGCGCCAGGTGACCGGCCGGCCGATCGCCTTCGTCGGCACGGGCGAAAAGACGGACGCCCTCGAGCCGTTCCATCCCGACCGGCTCGCCTCACGCATCCTCGGCATGGGCGACGTGCTGTCGCTCGTCGAGAAGGCGCAGGCGACCGTGGACCAGAAGACGGCGGAGGAGCTCGTCCGGAAGCTCCGCGAGGACACGTTCACGCTCGAGGACTTCCGCGAGCAGCTCAGGCAGGTGCAGCGGCTCGGGCCCCTCGACCAGGTCCTGGGGATGCTGCCGTTCGGCAAGATGCTCAAAGGCGCACCGAAGGATCTCGCCGACGAGTCCGCCGACCTCGGCCGCTTCGACGCGATCATCGCATCCATGACGCCGGGCGAGCGGCGCAACCCGGAGCTGCTCAACGGCAGCCGGCGCCAGCGGGTCGCGCGCGGCAGCGGCACGAGCGTCCAGGACGTCAACCGGCTGCTGAAGCAGTACGCGCAGCTCCGGAAGCTGATGAAGCAGTTCAAGGGCATGGAGGGGAAGCTCCCCCGCATGAAGAATCTTTCAGGATTTCCCACACCGAGGGGGTGACGACGTGGCGGTATCGATCCGACTGAGAAGGACGGGGACGACGAAGCGGCCGCGCTACCGGGTGGTGGTGGCCGACTCGCGCTCGCCGCGCGACGGGCGGTTCATCGAGATCCTCGGCCACTACAACCCGCTCACGCAGCCGCCGACCGTGTCGATCGACCGGGCGAAGGTCGACGCGTGGATCGCCAAGGGCGCCCAGCCCTCGAACACGGTGCGGAAGCTGATGGCGCGCACCCGGGAGCCGAAGACGTAGGCGGCCGCATGGACGGGCGGCTCGTGGTCATCGGCGAGATCGCGCGGCCCCACGGCCTCTCCGGCGAGGTCCGCGTGACGCCGCTCACGGACGCGCCGGAGCGCTTCGAGCATCTCAGGGAGTGCGTGCTCTGGGACGCGGCACGGGACCGGCGCGAGACGCGCCGCATCACCGCCGCCCGCCGGCACGGCTCCACCGTGCTCGTGTCGCTCGCGGGCTGTGCGTCGGCGGAGGACGCGCGGGAGCTGGTGGGCCGGCTCCTGGCGCTGCCGGAGGAGGCGGCGCTGCCGCCCGGTCCCGGGCGCTTCTACCCCTGGCAGCTCGAGGGCTGTCGCGTCCTGACCGAGGACGGGCGGGAGGTGGGGCGCGTCAGCGGCGTCGAGCGGTCGCCGGCCCAGGATCTCTGGGTCGTCAGCGACGGGACGCGGGAGCACCTCGTGCCGGCGGTGGCGGAGATCGTGATCGAAGTGGACCTGGCGGCGCGCCGGATCGTCATCCGGCCGCCCGACGGACTGCTGGACTTGTAGCGCGCCGAGGCGGGGCGAGCGATGCGTATCGACATCGTCACGCTCTTTCCCGGCATGGTGGAGCCGGTGATCGCCGCGTCCATGCTGGGCCGGGCGCGCGCCGGCGGGCGCGTTGACATCCGGGCCGTCGATCTCCGAGACTACGCGAAGGGCAAGCGCCGCGTGACCGACGACTATCAGTTCGGGGGCGGCGGCGGCATGGTGTTGAAGCCCGAGCCGCTGTTCGCCGCGGTCGAGGCGCTCCGGACCCCGGGCGCGCGCGTCGTCCTGCTCGACCCGCGGGGCCGGACGTTCACGCAGCAGGTGGCCGCGGAGCTCGCGCGCGAGGCGCATCTGATCCTGCTCGCGGGCCGCTACGAGGGCGTGGACGAGCGCGTGCACGAGCGCTGCGCCGACGACGCGATCTCGATCGGCGACTACGTGCTGACGGGCGGCGAGCTGCCCGCGCTCGTGGTGGCCGACGCGGTCGCCCGGCTCCTGCCGGGCGTGCTCGGCGCCGAGGGCGCCGCGGAGCGCGAGTCGTTCGCGAGCGGGCTCCTCGAGCCGCCGCAGTACACGCGGCCCGAGGAGTTCCGGGGCACGCGCGTGCCGCCGGTGCTCCTGTCGGGGGACCACGCGCGCATCGCGCGCTGGCGCCGCGTGCAGGCGCTGTGGCGGACGTGGCGGACGCGCCCGGACTTGCTGGAGTCCGCGGGGCTCACGCCCGAGGAGAGCACGATCGTGGAACGATTCAAGCGCGGCGAGACGCCCGAGCAGCTCGAGCCCTCCGCGCTCTAGCGAGAAAGGAATCCGAGTCATGGACGCGATCCGGCTGGTCGAGGCCGCGCAGCTCCGGAAGGACCGCCAGGGGTTCGGCCCCGGCGACACGGTGCGCGTGCACGTGAAGGTGGTCGAGGGCGAGAAGGAGCGCACGCAGGTGTTCGAGGGCATCGTCATCAGGAAGCGCGGCGAGGGCGCGCGCGCCTCGTTCACGGTCCGGCGCATCTCGTACGGCGTCGGCGTCGAGCGCACCTTCCCGCTCCACTCGCCCCGCATCGAGAAGGTCGAGGTGGCCCGCGCGGGCCGGGTGCGGCGCTCGAAGCTCTACTATCTCCGCGGGCTCGCGGGCAAGGCCGCCCGGCTGAAGGAGAAGCGCGCCGTGATCATCCCCACCACCGAAGAGAAAAAGTAGCCGGCGCCCCCGGCGTGACGCCGCCCCCCTCGGCGCCGTACCGCTACGAAGCCCGGGCCTGGCGCGCGGGCGTGGGGCGCGTCGTCGGGATCGACGAGGCGGGGCGCGGGCCGCTGGCGGGCCCGGTCGTGGCGGCGGCGGTGATCCTGGCGCCCGACCGGCGGATCCGCGGGCTCGCCGACTCGAAGCTCCTCACGCCCGAGCGGCGCGAGGAGCTCTTCCACGTCATCCGCGAGCAGGCGCTCGCCATCGGCGTCGGCGTCGTGGACCACGAGACGATCGACCGGATCAACATCCTCGAGGCCACCCGCCGCGCGATGGCCGCGGCCCTGGCGGCGCTCGCCGTCCTCCCCGAGCTCGTCATCACGGATTTCGTCGCGCTCCCCGCGCTGCCCTGCCCCCAGCGGAACCTCGTCGCCGGCGACCGGCGCTGCGCGAGCGTCGCCGCCGCCTCGATCGTCGCCAAGGTGACGCGCGACCGGCTCATGCTCGAGGCCGACGGGCGATTCCCCGAGTACGGCTTCGCGCGCCACAAGGGCTACGCGACCGCCGAGCACCTGGCGGCGCTCGACCGCCACGGCCCCTGCGTGATCCACCGCCGCACCTTCGCCGGCGTCTGGCGCCAGGGCGAGCTGTTCGTCCTCGAAGAGAACGACTGACCCCTGCCCGCGCGGCCCCTTGACATGGCTCTGGACGATATGTATCTTCCAGATACATGGCGGAGGCGGCGGCGGGACGGCGGGCGAACACGAGCCGGTACGCGATCCTCGGGGTGCTGAGCCTGGGCCCCCGGTCCGGGTACGACGTCAAGAAGCTCATCGAGGCGTCCATCGCGCACTTCTGGAGCGAGAGCTACGGCCAGATCTACCCGATCCTGAACCGGCTGGCCGCCGAGGGCCTCGCGGCGCGGCGGCGAGAGAAGCAGCGCGGCAAGCCGGACCGCCACGTCTACTCGCTCACCCCGAGGGGTCGGGAGGAGCTCGAGCGATGGCTCGCCCTGCCGGCGCGGCTCGACCCCGTGCGGTCCGAGCTCCTGCTGAAGCTCTTCCTCGGCGGCGCGGGCTCCGTGGCGAACAGCATCGCCCAGCTCGAGCACGTCCAGGCGCGTCAGCGGGCGCTCCGCGACACCTACGACGGGATCGAGCGGCGGCTCCGCAAGCAGATGGCCGGGCACCCGGAGCTGCCGTTCTGGCTCATCACGCTCCGCTGCGGGCAGCACCGGAGCCGGGCGATGCTCACGTGGTGCGACGAAGCCCTCACCATGCTCAGGCGCCTCACCGCGCGGCCCGCGCGCCGCGCACGCCGTGGCTAGGAGGTCACCATGGACGCGTTGATTGGGGGCGTTCGCGTGCTGCACATCCTCGCCGGGGCGATCGCGCTCTTCGTCGCGCCGGTCCCCATGCTCACCGCGAAGGGCGGCCGGACCCACCGCCGCTGGGGGCAGGTCTACTTCTGGGCGATGGCGGTCGTCGCGGCGACGGCCGTCGCCCTCGCCGTCTGGCGCCCCGTCGTCTTCCTGGCGCTCCTCGCCGTGTTCAGCTTCTACAACGCGTTCTCGGGCTATCGCGCGCTCTCACGCAAGCGCCCGCGCGAAGGGCAGGGCGCGACGCGGCTCGACTGGACCGCGGCCCTCGTGACCTTCGCGGCGAGCGCGGCGATGGCCGTGCTCGGCGTCGTCCGGCCGGGGCCCGCCTGGGAGCGCGTCGGCGTCGTGCCGGTGGTCTTCGGCGCCTTCGGCATGCTCCTCGCGGGGCTCGACCTCTCGAAGTTCGCCTGGCCCCGCGCGGACCGCGAGCAGTGGTGGTTCGATCACATGGCCGGGATGCTCGGCTCCTACATCGCGACGGTCACGGCCTTCTCCGTCGTGAATTTCACGTTCCTGCCGGCCGCCGTCCGCTGGCTCTGGCCGGTCGCCATCGGCACGCCGCTGATCGCCGCGTGGATCACGTACTACAAGGTTCGATTCCGGCGCGGCGCGCGGGCGTCGGTCCAGGTCGCGAACTCCGGATGAGACCCGTGACCCACGCCGTCGCCGTCAGGGACGTGACCAAGACGTACCGCCTCGGCAAGCTCACCGTCACCGCGCTCGCCGACGTGTCGCTGACGGTGGAGCCCGGCGAGTTCCTCGCCGTCGCCGGCCCCTCGGGGAGCGGCAAGACGACGCTCCTCAACCTCATCGGCTGCCTCGACACGCCGACGTCGGGCGAGATCGCGATCGACGGTGAGCTGGTGAGCGCCCTGCCGTCCGGCCGGCGCGCGGATCTCCGCGCCCGCAAGCTCGGGTTCGTCTTCCAGACCTTCAACCTGATCCCGGTGCTCACGGCCTGGGAGAACGTCGAATACCCGCTCCTCCTCCACCGGCGCGGCGACGACGTCGCCGCCCGGGTGCGGGCGGCGCTCGAGCAGGTGGGGCTCGGAGACCGGGCGCGGCACCGCCCGCCCGAGCTCTCGGGCGGCCAGCAGCAGCGCGTGGCGATCGCCCGGGCCCTCGTCTCCCGGCCCGCGCTCGTCCTGGCCGACGAGCCCACCGCGAACCTCGACAGCCGCACGGGTCACGAGATCATCGAGCTGATGCGACGCCTCAACCGCGAGCACGGCACCACCTTCGTCTTCTCGACCCACGATCCACGCATCATGCAGGCCGCCGAGCGCGTGCTGGAGATCTCCGACGGACGACTCCGCTGAGAAGAAGGGCATGCCATGACGCCGACTCGCCGCACCATCCTACGCCTCGGGACGGTCGTTGCCGCGTTCGCCGCCCTCACCGTCGTCTGGCCCCCAGGCCGCGCCGGAGCCCAGACGACCGACCTCGTCGCTGAGGGAAGGCGCGCGCTCGACGCCGACAAGGTCGACGAGGCCATCGCGATCCTCGAGCGAGCGGTGGCCGCCGACCCGAACGACGCGGCCGCCCTGGCCTGGCTCGGTAGCGCCCGGGTTCGGAAGGCCCGCACCGCCTCGGTCTTCACCGCGCCCGGCTGGGTCAAGAAGGGCTTCAACACCCTCGACGAGGCCGTCGAGCGCTTCCCGGACGCCTTCGTCGTCTACGTGGTCCGCGGAACGACGGCCCTGCGGGTGCCCGACTTCTTCAAGAAGACTCCGGTGGCGATCAGCGACCTCGGCGCGGTGGTGGCCATGAAGGAACGAAGCCCCGCCGCGGTTCCCGACTCCGTGATGCCCTCCGTCTACCTGAATCTCGGACTCGCCTACAAGAAGAACGGCCAGACCGCCGAGGCGAGGGCGACCTGGGAGAGAGGAACGCGACTCTACCCCTCGGCGCCCGAAGCCGGCGCCATTGCCAAAGAGCTGAGGAGTTTCTGACATGGCGCTCTACCTGAAGCTCGCGATCCGCAACGTGTTCAGGAATCGCCGCCGCACGCTCATCACGCTAGCGGCCATGGCCTTCGGCGCCGCCGCGATCATCGTCTTCGGCGGGTTCGTGAACGCGATTTACTGGGGCGTCCGTGAGTCGACGATCCGGAGCCAGGTCGGCCACCTCCAGCTCTATCGCAAGGGATTCTCCGAGAAGGGGAACCTCGCGCCCTTCGATTTTCTGATCGGCGACTATCCGGCGCTCCGCGCCGAGCTCGTGAAGATCGAGCACGTCAGGACCGTCACGGCCCGGCTCGGCTTCTCCGGCCTGGTCTCCACCGGCGATACCACGACCTCGTTCGTGGGCACCGGCGTCAATCCCGAAGGCGAGGCCGACCTGTCCTCGCTGGCCGTGATCGTCGAGGGCCAGGACCTGACCAGCCGTGCGCCGCGCGGCGTCATCCTGGGCGTCGGCCTCGCGCGCGGCTTCGGCGTGCGGCCCGGTGCCGACCTGACCCTGCTCACCACGACGACGAGCGGCTCCATCAACGCGCTCGCCGTCAAGGTGCGGGGCGTGTGGGAGTCCGGCGAGAAGGCGTACGACGACCGGTTCCTCAAGGTGGCCCTCCCCGAGGTCCAGCGCGTCCTCGACCTCGAGCACGGCGAGGTCCAGTCGGTCGTCCTTCTGCTCGACGAGACGGAGAACACCCCCGTCGTGCGCGAGCGCATCGAGCGGCTCATCCGCGAGCGGGGGCTCGACCTCGAGATCAAGACCTGGGAAGATCTGGCGCTCCGCTACCACCAGGTCCGCGAGCTCTTCGGACGCATCTTCGCGGTGCTCACGCTGATCGTCTCCATCATGGTCGTGTTCGGCATCACGAACACGATGACGATGGCCATCTTCGAGCGGACGCGAGAGATCGGCACGGTGATGGCGCTCGGGACGCGACGGCGCGGCGTCATCGCGATATTCGTCCTCGAGGGCGTCGCCCTCGGCGCCCTCGGCGGGGTCCTGGGCGTCGTCCTCGGCGTCGTCCTCGCGAAGCTCGTCACCGCCATCGGCATCCAACTGCCGCCGCCGCCGGGTTCCACCCGAGGGTTCACGGTCCAGATCTTCATCGTTCCGGCGGTGCTGGCGCAGGCGTTCCGCCTGTCGATCGTCACCGCGACGCTCGCCGCGCTCTATCCTGCCTGGCGCGCCGCGCGCCTCGACGTCGTGGAGGCCCTGCGTCATGTCTAGGCTGGCGCTCGCGCTGGTCCTCCTGCTGGGCACCGCCTCGCCGGCGCGGGGCGACGAGGCCGCGGACATCGTGCGCGAGGCGGATCGGGCGAGACGGCCCGGGGAGAGCTTCGTGTGGAAGATCACGATCACGAGCCGGGAGGCGAAGAAGTCGCCCTCGATCGACGGCTTCGAGGTCTTCGTGAAGGGCAGCGGGCGCGCGTTCGTCAGGTTCGTGGCCCCGCCCCGGAACGTCGGCCGTTCCCTGCTGACCCTCGGACGCGACCTCTGGATCTATCTCCCCGACGCGGGCAAGCCGGTGCGGATCCCGTTCTCCCAGCGCCTGGTGGGCCAGGTCGCCAACGGCGACATCGCGCGGACGGATTACGCCGGCGACTACGACGCCACGCTGCTCGGCGAGGAGTCCGTCGAGGGGGTCGCCTGCCACGTGCTCGATCTCAAGGCCAGGACGAAGGAGGTGACGTACGCGGCGATCAAGTACTGGGTCTCGAAAGCCGAGCGCCGGCCGGTCAGGGCGGAGTTCTACGCCGGCACCGGCACGCTGCTAAAAGTCGGCGTCTTCGAAGGCTACAAAGAGATCGCCGGCCAGCGCCTGGTCACACGCCTCACGCTCGTGGACGCCATCCGCAAGGACAAGACGTCGGTTCTCGAGTACGGCGAGATCTCGGTCCGCGACCTCCCCGAGAAGTACTTCGACAAGAGCTACATGAAGACGCTCGACTGAGATGCGCTTCGTGGTCTCGGCGGCGGTCGTCCTCTGCGTGATCACGGCCGCCGCCGCCGAGGACACCGGCCGGGAGGGTCCGCCGGAGTGGCTCAAGGCGCTCCGGCTGAGGGGGCGGCTCGCCGAGGAGTTCGCCTATCGCCTCCACGACCCGGGCGACGTCTCGAAGCTCAAGACGCTCGGCTGGCTGGAGGGAAAGTACGCCTTCTCCGACACGGCGAACCTCAGGCTCGCGACGCGCGGCTGGTACGATGCCGTGTTCGACGCGACCGATCGGTATCCCGCCAACGTCGAGCGCGACCAGAAGACCGAGAAAAATTACCTCGACCTCCGCGAGGCGCTGCTCTCCGTGTCGCGCGGCGACCTCGACGTCCGGCTCGGCCGCCAGCAGATCGTGTGGGGCGAGGCGATCAGCACGTTCGTGACCGACATCGTGAATCCGAAGGACTTCCGCGAGTTCGTCCTGCCCGATTTCAGCGAGCTCAGGATCCCGATCTGGGCGCTCGACTTCAGCTACCGGCTCGCGACGAACGTGAACTTCGAGGGCGTGTGGACGCCCGACACGCTCCACAACAAGCTGCCGAAGCAGGGCGCAGAGTTCCAGTTCGCGCCGATCCCCTACCGCTTTCGCAACCCCGTCGTGCGACTCCCCGACAACCCCGATGAGTTCAGCCTGCCGCGGAGCGAGGGGGGCTTCCGGCTCGCGGCCCTCGTGAGGGGCTGGGACATGTCGCTGATCTACTACGACGCGGCGGACAAGACGCCCGTTCTCTTCCAGCGCCGCGTCGCCCAGGCGCCCGCGCCGGACGTGATCGTGCTCGAGCCGCGGCACCCGCGCCTGCACATTGTGGGCGCGACGCTCGCCAAGAGCCTCGAGTCGATCGTCCTCCGCAGCGAGGTCGCCCTGACGCTCGGCAAGCGCTACGAGACGACGGACCCGCTCGACCCCGACGGCGTCGTGCGGCGCGACACGATCGACTACCTCGTCGGCGTCGACTACACGTTCTTCTCGGCGGTCGACGCCGACCTCCAGGTCAGCCAGAAGATCCTCACCGGCCCCGCGACCAACCTGACGCGCGGGGGCGTCCAGGGCCAGGTCACGACGTCGGTGGCCCTGCGCCTGACGACAGGCTTCCTCGAGAACACGCTGAACCCGATGGTCCTCTTCGTCGTCGACGCCAACCGCGCCGACTTCCGGCTCAGCCCGCGGATCGACTACCTCCTGAGCGGTGCCGTCACGCTGTCCGTGGGGGCCGACGTCTTCGAGGGCCCGCGCAGCACGCTGTACGGCCAGTTCGACAGGAGCGACCGCGTCTACCTCACCACCACGTGGAGGTTCTGAGCGAAAGCCCGGCGCGGGCAACCCCGGCCGCAGTCACGTAGGATGCCTCCCGTGGGCGGCGAGACGGTCTCGGTGCGCTGCTGTATCGTGGGAGGCGGCCCGGCCGGCATGATGCTCGGGCTCCTCCTCGCCCGCGCCGGCGTCGGCGTCCTCGTCCTGGAGAAGCACGCGGACTTCCTGCGCGACTTCCGCGGCGACACGATCCACCCGTCCACGCTCGAGGTCATGCACGAGCTGGGACTGCTGGAGGACTTCCTCCGCCTGCCGCACCAGGAGGTCCGCGAGCTCCGAGCGCAGATCGGCGACGTCGCCGTGCCGATCGCCGACTTCACGCACCTGCCGACGCGCTGCCGCTTCATCGCACTCATGCCGCAGTGGGACTTCCTGAGCTTCCTCGCCGAGCGGGCGGCGCGCTATCCAGGCTTCCGTTGCCGGATGCGCGCCGAGGCGACCGGGCTCCTCGAGAAGTCCGGGGCCGTGACGGGAGTCCGCGCGCAGACGGCCGAGGGCCCGCTCGAGGTCCGCGCCGACCTGGTCGTCGCCGCCGACGGCCGGCAGTCGGTCGTCCGCGAGAGGGCCGGCCTCCACGTGCGGGAGCTGGGCGCGCCCATGGACGTCTTGTGGTTCCGGCTCTCCCGCGCGCCGGATGATCCGGACGCGACCATGGGCCGGTTCGGCGCCGGGCAGATCTTCATCACGCTCAATCGCGGCGACTACTGGCAGTGCGGCTACGTGATCCCCAAGGGCCAGCTCGACGAGATCCGCCGGCGGGGGCTCGACGCCTTCCGCGAGGGCGTGGCGCGGCTGGTACCGTTCGCGCGCGGCCGGACGCACGAGCTCCTCGACTGGGACGACGTCAAGCTCCTCACCGTGCGCGTGGACCGCCTGGAGCGATGGTATCGCCCCGGGCTCCTCTGCATCGGCGACGCCGCCCACGCGATGTCGCCGATCGGCGGCGTCGGCATCAACCTTGCGATCCAGGACGCCGTGGCCGCGGCCAACCTCCTCGCCGTCCCGCTCCGGGTGCGCCCACCGACGCTCGCGGAGCTCGGCGCGGTCCAGCGGCGGCGCGAGCTGCCGACGCGCGCCACCCAGTGGCTGCAGGTGACGATCCAGCGGCGGCTGGTCGCCCCGGTCCTCGCGGGCGCGCGATCGGTGAAGCCGCCGCTCGGCGTCCGCCTCCTCGCGCGCTTTCCGTTGCTCCGGCGGATCCCCGCGCGTCTCGTCGGGCTCGGCATCCGGCCCGAGCACGTGCGGGCGCCCGTCGCCCCGGCCGCGGCGCCCGCGCGACCCTCCGCCTAGGCGCGTTTCTTCGCGAGAAGGGTGCGGACGCGCCTGACCGATCGCGCGGCTATGCGGAGACGCGGTTCAGGCCGGCCAGCTTGGCGCGGTCGAGCGCCCGCTCGGCGGCCTGGAGGACCTGGTGAGAATCGGCGCCGCGATCCGTAGATTGAGCGACGCCGACGCTGATCGTCACCGAGAGGGTCCGTTCGGCGACGGCCGGACGCGCGTGCCGATCCGCCGGGGGCCGCTTGGACACCCGCACGTCGAGCGTCGCCGCCTCGACGGCGCGCCGAACGGCGTCGAGGTGGCGGGCGGCCTCCGCCGCCGACCTGCCTCGAAAAACGACGGCGAACGCGTTCGTGCCGACGCAGAATACGCGTCCGCGCCCGCCGACCTTCGTGAGGGCCTCGGCGACGAGCCGCAGCATGCGCTGGGCGGCGTCGGCACCGTGCTCTTCGCGGAACCGGACGTAGTCGTCGATCTCCGTGCGCGCCAGCGCGTAGCGTCGGCGCAGCCTGCGGAGCGCCTCGTTGAGGGCGAGGCGCCCGGGCAGGCCGGTCACGTCGTCGGGATAGGCGACGCGTGGCCGCTCCCACGCGGCGCCGGTGAGGAGCATCAGCCCGGCCGTGACGAGGTGGACGCGCGCCGGCCTGCCGGCGCTGGCCCCGTCGAGCGCGAGAAGTGAGGCGACCAGAGTCCATCCCGCCCCCGAGGTGAACGGGCGCTTGTCCACGAGGAGCAGGATCAGCATCAGGCCCAGCGCGGCGGCGAACGCGACGAGGGCGGGTTGCGGGAGGGCCGTCCAGGCGACCAGGTTCGCGGTCACCAGCGGCCGCTCGAGCCACGCGGCGACGGCGGCCTGCGCGGTTTGCAGAAGGATCGCGATGACGGCGGCCTGGAGGAGGATCACCCCCAGCCGCGACGCGCCGCGCGCGCTGATGAGGCTCTCCTCGCCGAGCCACGCGATGACGACGAGGTTCACCGGCAGCAGCACCGCGACCGCGTTGAAGACGGCGCGACCACCCACGTGGACGAGCGCGTAGTCGGCGAGGGCGAGGACGACGACCGCGAGGACGAGTCGTGCGCGTCCGATGAGAAGCCCGAGCAGCGCACCACCTCCGAAGACCGCCAGCGGAGCCGCGCGCAGGGCGACGGCCGCCGAGCCTGGAAGCGCCGGGGCGAGCGCCACCAGGGCCGCCAGCGGCAGGAACATTCCCGGAACGACGAGCAAAGCGGCCCGTCTCACGACGGCAAGCGCCTCCCCGGGGCGGCAAGCACGCGGACTTCCCCCATGCCCGGAGGTGGAAGCAACACCGATACCAAGCCGCTAATGCGCGCGATCGGCCCGTTCTGGCGCGGTTCTCGCCGGCCGGCGCCACGACCGCCCACAGTCGCGATGGCACGTTTCGGACCGGATGCGGGGCCAGACTGACGCGACGAGCCTGTTTCGGCGCCGTCACCTCCCCACGAGCCAGGCGCGAACGCGCGCCGGCGTCACGGGGGTCGCGGTAACGCGCACGCCGAAGGGGGCGAGCGCGTCCTCGACCGCGTTCGCGATCGCCGCGGGGGGCGAGATCGCGCCGCCCTCGCCGAGGCCCTTCACACCGAGCGGGTTGCGCGGCGAGGGAAACTCGAGGTGCACCGTCTCGATCGGCGGCAAGTCGTCTGCCTTCGGGATCGCGTAGTCCATGAGCGAGCCGGTGAGGAGCTGGCCGCGCTCGTCGTAGGCCATGTCCTCGAAGAGCGCCCCGCCGATCCCTTGGGCGACGCCGCCGTGCACCTGGCCCTCGACGATGATCGGGTTGATCACCTTGCCGCAGTCGTGGGCGACGACGTAGCGGAGGAGCTTCACCGCGCCGGTGCCGACGTCGACCTCCACCTGGGCCACGTGGACCGCGCTCGCGTACGTCACGGTCGGCACGTGGTGGTAGGCGCTCGCCTCGAAATCGGGTGGCGCCACGCCGGGCTTGGCGAACGTCGGGATCGACGCCTGGACGACGCGCGCGAGGTCGAGCGCCTTCTGCGGCGAGCCGCGGACGAGCGCGCGGCCGTCCTCGATCTCGACGTCCTCGGGCGCGGCCTCGAGCAGCGCGGCCGCGGCGCGCACGAGCTTCGTCCGGACCTCGCGGCACGCGTCGGCGATCGAGTTGCCGGCCGTCACCGCGCTCCGGCTCGCGAACGTGCCGACGCCGAAGGGCACGGCGGCGGTGTCGCCGCCGATCACCGTCACCCACTCGAGCGGCACGCCGAGGGCGTCCGCGGCGACCTGGGCGAAGCTCGTCTCGTGGCCCTGGCCCGAGTTCACCGCCCCCGTCGCGACGAGGACGCGGCCCGCGAGGTCGAGCTTCACGGTCGCGCCCTCGTAGGGGCCGATCGCCGTGCCCTCGACGTAGCCCGAGATGCCGATGCCGCGGTGGACGCCGCGGGCGCGGAGCCGCTCCTGCTCGCGGCGGAACTCGGCGTAGCCCGCCGCCGCGAGCGCCTTCTCGAGCGCCTGGGGGAAGTCGCCCGTGTCGTAGACGAGCGGGTTGCCGTCGCGGTAGGGCATGCCGAAGTCGTACGGCAGCTCGTCAGCACGGATGTAGTTGCGTCGCCGGATCTCCGCCGGATCCATACCGAGCTCGCGCGCGAGGCAGTCCACGGCGCGGTCCATCGCGAAGACGGTCTCGGGCCGGCCGGCGCCCCGGTAGGGCGCGTTCGGCGTCTTGTTGGTCACCACGGCCTGGAAGTCCACGCGCATGTTCTTGATCCGGTGCGGACCGATCAGGTGCGCGACCGTGTTGTACGGGAGCACGATGCCCCACACGTTGTAGGCGCCGAGATCGAGCGAGATCCTGTCGCGCAGGCCGAGGATCGTGCCGTCGCGGGAAGCGGCGAGGCTGATCGCGTGAGTCTGGTGGCGGGCGTGCGCCGAGCCCGACATGTGCTCGCGCCGGTCCTCGACCCACTTCACGGGACGGCCGAGGGCCACGGCGGCGGCCGGCACGAGCGAGTCCTCGGGATAGCCGGACGCCTTGGTGCCGAAGCCGCCGCCGATGTCGGGGGCGATCACGCGGATCTTGTGGGGCGGGAGCCCGAACGTCGTCGCGAGCCCCTGCTGGACGAAGTGGGAGACCTGGGTCGAGTTCCACGTCGTCAGCGTCCCGTCGCGCCGGTCCCACGCCGCGACGACGCCGCGACACTCGAGCGGCATGCCGACGTAACGCTGGATCCGGAACGTCTCGCTCACCACGACGGCCGCCCGGGCGAAGGCCGCGTCCGGATCGCCGATCGCGTGGGTGAAGGCGACGCCGACGTTGGTGGCCCACTCCGGGTGGACCAGCGGCGCGCCGGGCGCCGCGGCCGCCACCATGTCGGCCACGGGCGGGAGCGGCGCCCACTCGACCTGGACCAGCTCCGCCGCGTC
Source organism: Candidatus Methylomirabilota bacterium (assembly GCA_035260325.1). Lineage (NCBI taxonomy): Bacteria > Methylomirabilota (SeqCode) > Candidatus Methylomirabilota bacterium. The sequence continues at coordinate 14,062 of DATFVL010000127.1, forward strand.
CTCGGCGAGCGCGCGGCTCTCGGCGACGACCATCGCGACGATCTCGCCGACGTGGCGCGCGCGGTCGCGGCAGAGGGCGAACTGGGGCGCCTGGCGGATCTCGAAGTCGATCGCGGCGGCGAGCCCGGGCGGCGGCGCGCCGAAGAGGGGCAGCGGCTTCATCCAGCGCTCGAGGTCGGCGAACGTGAAGACGGCGGCGACCCCGGGCAGCGCCTTCGCCGCCGCGGTGCGGATCCGCGTGATGCGCGCGTGGGCGTGGGGCGAGCGGACGAACGCCGCGTGCAGCATCCCCGCCAGCTGCACGTCGTCGACGTAGCGGGCCTCGCCGCGCAGGAACCGCGGGTCCTCGCGCCGCTTCACCGCCGCGCCGAAGTACTTGGCTCCCATGGCCCGTCCAGCAGGCGACTATACAACACCCGCTTCCGTGCGCCCGGCTCGTGCGCTATGCTGCGTGCCACCATCCCACTCCCCGGAGGTTTCCGATGACCAAGCGGTGGACGTTGCTCCTGGCTCTCGTCGGTGTCGGCACGCTCGCGGCAGCGCTGCTCGCGGACGCGCAGGCGCCGATCAAGATCGGCGTCATCGAGCCGCTCTCGGGGGCGGTCGCGGCCTCTGGCAGCTACGTGCGCATGGGCGCCGAGATCGCGCGCGACTGGATCAACGCGCGCGGCGGCATCAACGGGCGGAAGGTCGAGCTGATCATCGAGGACAACAAGTCCGACCCCAAGGAGGCCGCGAGCGCGGCCGAGAAGCTCATCGTCCGCGACAAGGTGCCGGCGATCATGGGCGCCTGGGGCAGCTCGATGACGCTGGCCGCGATGCCGAAGCTCGAGGAGTACGGCGTCCCGATGGTCGTCGAGACCTCGAGCGCCGCGACGATCACCAAGCGCGGCAACCCGTGGATCTTCCGCATCAGCCCACCCTCCGAGATGGAGGCGCTCGGCCTCGAGCAATACGTCGAGCGGCTCGGCGTCCGGCGGGCCGACTTCCTTGCGGTGAACACGGACTGGGGGCGCGGCGCGATCGGCGCCTTCGGCGACATGCTGAAGAAGAAGGGCGTCGCCGTCGGCGCCGCCGAGTTCATGGATCAGGCCGCCACCGACATGAGCGCCCAGCTCACGAAGATCAAGGGCACGGGCGGCGACACGCTCTTCCTCACCACGGCCGTCGAGCAGATCACGCTCGTCCTCAAGCAGGCGCAGGAGCAGCGGCTCGCGCGCCGGGTCGTCACGACGGGCGGGAGCTCCTCACCGACGCAGCTCATCAAGCAGGCGGGTCCCGCGGCCGAGGGCAGCTACCACATCGTCTTCTTCATGCCCTGGTTCCCGGAGGCGATGCCCGACGGCAGGCTCGCGAAGGCGTTCGTGGACGAGTGGGCCAAGCGCGGCCACCCGTTCGAGGGCCTCACCGAGGGCTTCCGCGGCCACGACGGGATCGCCACGATCGCCGAGGCGATCCGCCTCGCGGGCGTGGACGAGCCCAAGGCGGTCCGCGACGCCCTCTGGCGGGTGAGCCTCATGGGCGTCAACGGCCCGATCAAGTTCGAGAAGGACGGCCCGGCGGGCAAGGAGAGCGGCCAGAGCCGGCCCAGCATCTTCGTCGTCCAGATCCGGGACGGCAAGGTGGCGCTGCCCGACTTTCTCGCGAAGAAGTAGCCGCGCGGGCGGGATGGAGCCGCTCCTTCAGCACCTGGTGAACGGCCTGGTGCTCGGCGGGACGTATGCCCTGCTGGGCATCGGCCTCACCCTGATCTTCGGCCTCATGAACGTCGTGAACTTCGCCCACGGCGAGTTCTACACGCTGGGCGCGTACGCGGCGTTCGCCGCGCTCGGCCTCGCGGGCGCGAACTTCTTCGTGGCGCTCCTCGGCGCGATCGCGTGCGGCGCCCTCGGCGGCGCGCTCTGCGAGGTCACGCTCCTCCGGCCCCTCCGCGCCGAGTCCATCGACACGACCATGCTCGTGATGATCGGCCTCTGGATCGCGATGCAGAACGCCGAGCTGCTGGCCTGGGGCGGGGTCGCGAAGTCCATCCCCCATCCGTTCCCGACAGAGCCGCTCGCGCTGGGCCCCGTCTCGATCGCGCCGCTCCGGCTCTTCGTCCTCGGCCTCGCGTTCGTCCTCATCGCCGCGAGCTACGTCCTCATCCAGTGGACGAAGCTCGGCCGCGCGATGCGCGCCACCTTCCAGGACCGCGACACGGCGGCCCTCATGGGTGTCCGGATCGGGCGGATCCACACCGCGACGTTCGCCTTCGGCTCCGCCCTCGCCGCCGCCGCGGGCGCCCTGCTGGGGCCGATCTTTCTCGCGTACCCGAGCATGGGGGACCTCGCGTCGCTGAAGGCGTTCTCCGTCGTGATCCTCGGCGGCCT
>DATFVL010000128.1 GCA_035260325.1 Candidatus Methylomirabilota bacterium
CTGCTCGGCGCGCTCCCGCGTCGCCTCGCCGAGCGCCCACGTCGTGCCGTGGGCCGCGGCGTCCGCGAGGCTCCCCTTGGGGAGGAACTCGTCGAGGAAGAGCCGGCGGAGCGACTTCGGCGAGCGCGAGTAGCGCGCGAATAGCGCGCCCTTGACGACCTCCGGCAGGTTGACGAGCGCGAAGACCGGGCCGTCGAGGTTCGTGAAATACGGGGCGAGGGCGGCGCGCTCGTCCGGCGTGAACTCGTCGGTCATCGGAAGGATCTTAGCACCTCAGACGAAGAACAGCCGCTGCACACACGCCGCGGCGAGCAGGAAGAGGAGCGGCCCGCGACCGGGCGTGCGCAGCGCGCGGCTCATCGAAGGCCCGCCGCCGCCTCCCACTCCGCGCCCACGAAGCGCGGCAGCAGGATAAGCTCGGCGCGACCGGTGACGCGCGCGTACTGGGCGAGGCCCTGCGCGTTGGCGCCACCGAACTCGATGACGAAGGGGTCGGCGCCGTCCGTGTGGACGGCGACCGTGTAGCGGGGCGGATCGAGCCCGAACTCGGCCGCCGGCGTTCCCGCGAACTCGTCGCGCGCCATCACACGCTGCGGCGCCGAGACGTGGAGGAACCTCAGCCCGCCCTCGAGCCGGCGTTCCCAGTCGGCGGACGCGCCTCCGGGCCCGGTGACCGTCCATCCGCTCCCGCTCCGCGTGAACCGCCACCGCCGGTCGCCGGCCGTCACGCGGACCTCGCGCACGCGCGCGGGCGCGATGTGGAGCATCACGCCCGCGGCCTCGAAACGCGCCAGACCCGGCTCAGGCCGCCGCCCGTGGAGCGCGAGCGCGGCGATCGTCGCGGCCGCGAGCACCGCCGCGGCGGGCCACGCGAGCCGCCTCAGCGCCGGCGCCGCCACCAGACGACGCTCCCGGCGCCGATCACCACGCCCGGTAGGACCATGACCGTCACCATGAAGATCCCGCGGACCTGGCGGTTGGTCAGTACGACCGTCGGCAGCACCTCGACCGGCGGCTTCAGCGTCGGCGCCCGCTCCTCGCGGACGAGCCACGCGAGCATCGCCAGCACGAGATCGCTGTTGGACATGTACGGGAAAAACGAGTTGCTCGCGAAGTCGCCGTCGCCCACGACGACCAGGCGGAAGGGCCTCGCGTCGGAGGCGCCGGGCAGGACGCCCTCGGCCGCGGCCGCGAGCACGTGCGCGCGCCGGGCGGGCGCGGGCATGGCGCCCAGCGGCCGCACGTAGCTCTCGGCGCTGCTCGAGACCAGGGGCGCCACGGTGACGCCGGGCGCGGGCACGAGCTCGAGCGGCCGCACGCCCGGATAGAAGGAAAGCGCCAGGCCGCGGGTGATCGGGTGGTCCGCGTAGCGGGGGACCGCGACCATCTGCTCGTCGGTGAAATAATGGTCGAGCGGGTCGACCACGACGCCGGCGCCCACGCGGATCCCGGCGCTCCGGAGGACCGCGGCGAGACGCGGCTCGATCGGGAACGCGACGTCGTAGAGGAGCAGGGCGGCGCCGCCGCGGCCGAGGTACTCCGCGAGGACGTCGCTCTCCGACGGCGCGTAGCGCGTGCGCGGGCTCGCCTCGACGAGCGCCGCGCACTCGCCCGGCACGCGGCCGGCGGTGGCGAGCGTCACCTTCCGTGCGGCGAAGCCGAGGCTCTCGAGCGCCCGGCGCAGGCGGCCGACGCCGTGCTGCTCCATCAAGACCACGCCGGCGCCCTCGGCGCCGTGGCTGTGCGCCTGCACGCCTTCGAAGTGCGTGTGGTACTCGAAGTTGTCGATGTCGTACTCGCCATGGCCCGCGGCGAAGCAGATCGTCTTCACGGACGCGCGCGTGACGCGCACGATTCCGAGGGCGATGTCCCGGTCCTGGGTCGAGACGACCTGCAGCCGCCGGCCGTCGCTCTCGAGGACCGCGACGTTGTACACGCGGACGCCGAGCCGGCTCGCCAGGCCCGGGTGCTGGTCGGGATCGACGGTCCGGACCCGGAGGCGCGGGTTCGCCCTCCCCATGATCTCGAGCATCGTCTTGGCCGCCCGGCCGGCCGGGTCCTGCTTCTGGTAGAAGTAGGTCAGCTCGACGTCCGAGGTCAGCCCCTCGACCACGCGCCGCGCGTCCGGCGACGGCGTGAACGCCTTCTCGCTCGTGACGTCGAAGTGGACGTCGTGCCGGAAGAGCGCGACGTTCGCGCCGAGCGTGAGCGCGGCCGCCGCCACGACGACCGCGCCGCGGGAGAGCCGCCGCGGCCACCCCGCGCGCGCGAGCGGCAGGCGCGTGCCGGCGGCGAAGAGAACCGCGAGCGCCGCGACGACCGTGGCGAACCAGACCACGTTGATCGCGTCCGCGGCGGGGCTCACCGGTCGGCCAGGGCCCGGGTCGTCAGGAACAGCGCGAGCAGCGACAGCGTCACGTAGTACCCGGCGTCGGACAGGAACAGCGAGCCCCGCACGAAGGTCGTGAAGTGGCCGATCAGCGAGAGGTTGATGAAGAAGAGGTCGAGCGGCGCGGGCGCGAGGTAGGCCACCGAGTCCGCGAACCACAGCATGAGGAACGTGCCGAGCGAGGCCGCGGCCGCGACGACCTGGTTCTCCGTGAGCGCCGACGTCAGCGTTCCGACGGCGACGAGCAGGCACGCCAGCAGGAGAAGCGCCAGGTAGCCGCCGTAGATCGGCGCCCAGTCGGGCTGGCCGTAGAGGCCGAGCACCACGGCGTACGCGCCCGAGGCCACCAGCATCGCCGTCACGAGGGCAAGGCTCGCGAGGAACTTGGACAGGACGACCCAGACCTCGGCCACCGGCGCCGTGAGCAGGAGCTCGAGCGTGTCGCTGCGCCGCTCCTCGGCGAAGACGCGCATCGTCAGGACCGGCACCAGGAGGACGAGCAGCACGTACGTCTGGTGGAAGATGTAGGTCAGGTTCGCGACCTTCGTGAAGAACAGCGTCAGGCTGAACGTGTAGCCGAGGACGAGCAGGAACACCCCGCCGATCGCGTACGCGATCGGCGACGTGAACGTGGCGTGGAGCTCCTTCCGGAAGAGGACGCCGAGTGCCCTCATGTGAGCGAGAGGAAGAGCGCCTCGAGGTCGGGCGTCTCGGCGACGGCCCGCACGGCGAGCAGCTCCCCGCGCAGCAGGATCGCCACGCGGTGCGCGACCTTCTCGATCTCGCCGAGGATATGCGAGCTGATAAGCACCGTGCGCTCCCCGGCCAGGGCCTGGATGAGCTTCCGCGTCTCGATGATCTGGCGCGGATCGAGCCCGTTGGTCGGCTCGTCGAGGATCACCACGTCGGGCTCGTGCACGAGCGCCTGCGCGAGCGCGACCCGCTGGCGGTAGCCGCGCGAGAGCGTCCGGATCGGCGCCGCCATGACCTCGGCGAGGCTCAGGCGCTCGGCCACCCGGGCGATCGCGCCCGGCTCGGCGCCGCGCGGCATGCCGCGCAGCCGGGCCATGAAGGCGAGGAACTCGCCCACCCGCATGTGCGAGTAGAGCGGCACGGACTCGGGAACGTAGCCGATGCGGCGCCGCGCCGCCAGCGCGTCACGGACGGTGTCGTGGCCGGCGACGGTCAGCCGGCCGGCCGAGGGCGAGAGATAGCCGGTGAGCATCCGCAGCAGGGTCGTCTTGCCCGACCCGTTCGGACCGAGCAGGCCGAGGACCTCCCCGGACCGGACCTCGAGGCTGACGCCGCGGACGGCGGCGACGCGCCCATAGAGCTTCGTGACGTTGTCGACGACGATGACGGGCGGAGAGGCGCTCATAAAACGATCAGCCCGGGACGGTGCGTCGTCCCGGGCTGTCCTGAGACGGGCCGAACAGCGGGAACCGCCGACCGCTATTCGTAGTAGTCCGGCGCCTGCTTGGTCGCCTTGAACACCTCGGGGTCGTGACCGTAGAAGATGCTCGCGTTCTCGGCGTCGCGGACGTGGCGGATCTTCGCGTAGCCCTCGTACATCAGCGTGGGGCTCCAGGTACCGGGGATCGGCGGGATCAGGTTCTTCTCGAGGCTCTCCTTGAGGTACACGACGTCGCTCGTCAGCACGACCGTGCCGGTCTTCGGCAGCCGCACGACGGCGAACTGGCTCCCCGGAGTGTGGCCGGGCGCGCGGATGATCTCGATGCTCCGATCATTGAACAGGTCGAAGTTGCCCTCGAGCCGGATCAACTTGTAGTTCTTCGTGTCCGCGAAGTCGCCCGGGATGTAGTAGATGGAGTAGCCGACGTCCGGCCACCACGCGGCCTTCATCTCGTCGTTCTGCACGACGAGGGTGGCGTTGGGGAACTGGGACACGTTACCCCCGTGGTCGAGGTGCATGTGGCCGACGACGACGTACTTGATGTCCGAGGTCGTGAGCCCGATCTTCGCGAGCTGGGCGGCCATCGCGTCGTTCGCGGTCATCTTGAGCCCGAAGCCCTTTGCGAGCGGCCCCCACCAGCCGTCCGGGTTCGTGATGGTCTTGTCGTTGTTGCCCGTGTCGAACATCACGTTGCCCTTGGGATGCTTGATCACGTAGAACGACACCGGCGCCCAGTCGATGTTGCCCTGGCCGCCGATCTGGAGGGCTCCCTTCGGGAAGCCGCCGAGCGAGCCGGACGTGAAGACGTAGAGCCGCATCCCCGCGGGACTCTGCGCGGACGCCGGCGGCACGGTGACGAGGACGAGGACGGCGGCGAGCACGGTGGCAAGCAGCGCTGATCGCCTCATGGGCTCCTCCCGATACGGGGTTCGGTGCGTGGCAGAGTGTGACGACGTACCCGGTCCGTTGTCAATAGGGTGTCCCCGCGGCCCGCGGCCGTCACCCCTTCTTCATGTACGCGGGCGTCTCGCCCGTCAGGAAGTCCTCGCGCGGCGGCGCGAAGACGTCCACGACCTCCGTGTCCTCCGGGAACCACGCCTCGTGCTCGACGCCGCCGGGGATGACGCCGGCGTCGCCCGCGCGCCACGCGGCGCCGCGCGCGGCGGCCTCCCCGAGGCCGCCCGCGGTCAGGAATTCGTCGAGGAAGAGGCGGCGGAGCGACTTCGGCGAGCGCGAGTAGCGCGCGAAGAGCGCGCCCTTGACGACCTCCGGCAGGTTGACGAGCGTGAAGACCGGGCCGTCGAGGTTCGTGAAATACGGGGCGAGGGCGGCGCGCTCGTCCGGCGTGAACTCGTCAGCCATCTCGCACCCGATCTTAACACCCTCGCACGATGGCCCTTGAACGAGACGACGATCGGTCATATGATCCCGGCCACGTCGAGTGCAGCCGTCCTCTCCCAGCTGAAAGGAGTTTTCGTATGAGGCCCATCGCCATCGCCACCGCTGTCCTCCTCCTCGTCCTCGGCACCGCGTCGCTCGCTCTCGCCCAGACCGACTGTACCAAGGTCGTCCCGCCCTCCCCCTGGGGCCCGAACGACCAGACGGGCGCGACGAACCGCGTGACGGCCGCCGTCACCAGGGCCGCCGCCGCCGAGATCAAGGAGGGCAAGGTCATCCCGATGTCGCAGCCACTCGTGGATGGGGTGCCGCTCTTTGGCACCCGCTTCACGAAGACCATCCTCACGGCCACCACGCTGGCACCCGGCGCGGCGCTCGGTGAGAACCAGCTCACCTACATGGAGGACACGTGGCTCAGCCAGAGCCATGTCGGCACCCATCTGGACGGCCTCGGGCACATCGGCCGCAAGGATTGCTACTTCAACCAGATCGCGATGGGGAAGTTCATCAACCAGAACTACATGATGAAGCTCGGCCTCGAGCACATCAAGACCTTCGCCACGCGCGGCGTGCTCGTCGACATGGTCAAGGTCTACCAGGCCGCCGGGAAGTTCAAGGGCAACCCGGCGTGCAAGAAGCCGTGCCTCGACAAGGGCACGCTGATCACCGCCGCCGACATCCAGGCCGGGCTCCGGATGTACAACGCCACGCTCCGTGAGGCTGACATCCTCATCATCCACACGGGGTGGGGTGACCTCTTCGAGCAGTACCCCGCGCAGAACGCCACCTACAATGGCGGCGAGCCGGGGATCGGCAAGGACGCCGCGAACTGGCTCGTGAGCCAGAAGATCGTCGCCGTCGGCAACGACACGTGGGGTGTCGAGGTGATTCCCGGCGAGAACCCGAAGGAAGCGTTCATCGTCCACAATATCCTCATCACCGACAACGGGATCCACATCCTGGAGAACGTTCGGACCGATCTGATGGCGGCCGAGGCCGCGGCCAGCGGCCGTTCGACGTTCTTCTTCAGCATGACCGTGCCGAAGGCGGTCGGGCTCACCGGCAACTTCGTCGGCATCGAGGGCATCCGCTAGGGCGCTCCGCAGTGGACGAAACATCCGCGCGGCCGGCGCCCCAGGCGGGGCGCCGGCTTCGAGCGCGCACCCTTCGAAGCTTCGCGCTCCTCCTGATCCTGATCCTCGCCGGCGCGCCCGCGGCCCAGGAGCGCCGCTGGGTCGTGGCGTTCGCGAACCTCACGGAAGAGCCCGGCGTGACCCTCGAGGGCACCGGCTTCACCGGACGCGAGGTGCGCGAGGGCTTCGCGCTAGCCGCGCGCCAGTGGCCGATCGAGCTCGTGTTCTACGACAACCGCCGAGACCCCCGGCAGGCGCTCGTCAACGCCACGGACGCGATCGGC
>DATFVL010000129.1 GCA_035260325.1 Candidatus Methylomirabilota bacterium
GGGGGAGCGGGTCTCATGCTGGCCGTCTCGCGGCGAGCAAGCGTGGCTCTCCCCGAACGCCGATCATCTCGCCCCACTTTCCTCTCTCCACCTGACGAGAGCCGCAGACTTTCCGTCTCGGGGGAGGGTAGGCCAGTGAGCGAGACCGACCTCTCCGTTCCGTTTCGCCGGCGCGCGGGCGAGGCCCTCCGGGACGCGCACCTCCAGGAGGCGCTGACGATCGCGACGACGAAGTTCATCGGGCTCCAGCGCGAGGCGTTCGGCGAGTTCCCGGAGGGCGACCGCCTGCGCGACCTCGCGCGGGAGATCAAGGAGGCGACGCTCCAGCGGCTCGACCGCTATCTCGGCGAGCTCGTCGACAACGTCGAGCGGCTCGGCGGGCGCGTCCACTACGCGACGACGGCCGAGGAGGCGCGCCGAGTCGTCCTGGACATCGCGACCCGCACGGGAGCGCGGATGGCCGTGAAGTCGAAATCCATGGCGACCGAGGAGATCCACCTGAACGAGGCGCTCGAGGCGGCGGGCGTGACCGCGGTCGAGACGGACCTGGGCGAGTACATCATCCAGCTCGCCCACGAGCGTCCGTCGCACATCATCGCGCCGGCGATCCACAAGACGAAGGGCCAGGTCGCCGACCTCTTCGCGAAGGAGCTCGGGCGCCGGGTGGCGGCCGACCCCGAGGTGCTGACGCAGATCGCGCGGGGCGAGCTCAGGGAGAAGTTCCTGCGCGCGGACCTCGGGATCACGGGCGCCAACTTCGCAATCGCCGACACCGGGACCGTCGTGCTCGTGACCAACGAGGGCAACGGCCGGATGGTGACCTCGCTGCCGCGCGTCCACGTCGCGGTCATGGGGGTCGAGAAGGTCGTGCCCTCGATGACCGACCTCATGGTCTTCCTCCAGATCCTCGCCAAGAGCGCGACCGGTCAGAAGATGTCCGTCTACACGACGCTCGTGCGCGGCCCGCGGCGGGCAGGGGAGCTCGAGGGGCCCGAGGAATTCCACCTGGTGCTCCTCGACAACGGGCGGATCCGCCAGCTCGCGGGGACCCTCCGCGAGGCGCTCTACTGCCTGCGCTGCGGCGCGTGCCTCAACGTCTGCCCCGTCTACCGTCAGATCGGCGGCCACGCCTACGGCTACACCTACCCCGGGCCCATCGGGATCCTCTTGACGGCGATGCTGGAAGGCCCCGCCTCGGTGAAGGACCTCGCGCACGCGTCCTCGCTCTGCGGCGCCTGCGTCGACGCGTGCCCGGTGAGGATCGACATCCCGAAGATGCTCGTCGAGCTCCGCCACGAGGTGGCCGCGAAGCGCCTCGCGCCCTGGACCGAGCGGGTCGCGTACGGGCTGCTCGCGCGGCTCCTCGCGAGCCCACGCCTCTACCGGTGGGCGAAGCCCGTCGCCCGGCTCCTCCAGCGCCCGTTCGTCCGGGACGGCGCGATCCGCCGCGTGCCGCTCTTCGACGAGTGGACGCGCACGCGCGATCTCCCCGCGGTCGCCGCGCGCACCTTTCAGGAGCGCTGGAGAGAATTGGTGAAAGAGGAACGGAGCCAATGACGACGCGCGCCGAGTTCTTCTCGCGGATCAGCGCCGAGATGGCGAAGACGCGCGGCCTCTTCCCCGCGCGCACGGCGCCGCGCCCCGCCGACCCGCGCGCGGTCGCCGGCACGATCCGGCGCGAGCTCGCGGAGCGCTGGCCGGCCGCGCTCGAGCGCTTCCGTCGCGAGTTCGAGCGTGTGGGCGGCGTGTTCTACCGGGTCGCCGCCTTCGCCGACGTGCCCCAGGTCGTCGCGGGGATCGCGCGCGAGCGCGAGGTGCGGCGCCTCGTCGCCTGGGACGCGCGCGAGCTCGGTGGCGACCTCCTGCCGGCGCTCGAGGCGCGCGGCCTCGATCCCGTCGCGATGCCGCCGGGCGAAGTCTCCGCGGAGGAGCGGGCACGGCTTCGCCGGGTCGTCGCCGACGCCGAGCTCGGGCTCACCGGGGCGGACCTCGCGATCGCCGAGACGGGCACCCTCGTCCTGCGCTCCGGCGCGGGCCGCCCGCGCTCCACGTCGCTGCTCCCGCCCTGCCACATCGCGGTGTTCGACCGGGCGGCGCTCGTCGAGTCGCTCGGCCAGGCCGGCGTCGTCCTCGAGCTCTGGCACCGGGAGGAGCCGCCGGGCACGGGCGGGGCCGTCAACTTCATCACGGGCCCGAGCCGGACGGCCGACATCGAGCTGACGCTCACGCGCGGCGTGCACGGGCCAAAGGAAGTCCACGCAATCTTCGTCGAGGCGCCGCTCCATGGCTGACCGCTACTTCTCGCCCGCAGAAGTCGAGAAGCTGATCCCCGTGCTCACGCGCATCATGAACGACGTGATGAACGCGGCCAGGGAGGCGGGCAGCGCGCGCGAGCGCCGGGAGACCGAGCGCCAGCGGATCGCGCTCGCGGGCGGCGGCGTGCTCGACCGCGGCGCCTGGGTCGCGGACACCAAGCTCGCGGAGCAGCTCACGCGGCGGGTGCGCGAGGGGCTCGACAGGGTCGTGGGGCTCGGCGGCGCGCCGAAGGACCTGGCACTCGGCCTCGTGGACTTTCCCCACCTGCGCGACGGGCACGAGGTGAACCTCTG
>DATFVL010000130.1 GCA_035260325.1 Candidatus Methylomirabilota bacterium
GCGCGCGCGTGCCGTCGACGCGCTCGGCAACATGCAGGGCTGGCTCAAGACGGCGCTCGACAGCATCGGCACCGCGGGGACCGAGAACGCCGCGGCGCTCGCCGCGGCGCTCGCGCGTCGGGCGCCGGAGACGGTGGGCGAGCCCGGCGGCGAGACGGCGCGGCGGCTCGCCGAGTTGGACGGCTTCTTCGGCGGGAAAGCCGACGTCACCGAGTACTTCGTCCCGGAGGCCGTCGAGCACCTCGAATCCATGGTGCAGTCGCTGATCGCCCTGGAGAGCGCCGGCGCCAGCGAGGCGGAGATCGCCACGCTGTTCCGGGCGGTCCACACGCTCAAGGGCGCCGCCTACACGGTCGGCTGCGCGGTCATCGGTGACCTCGCGCATCGCATCGAGGACGTGCTCGGCGAGGTCCGCGACCATCGCCGCCCACTGTCCCAGCCGACGCTCGAGGCGGCGTTCGCCGGGCTCGACGCCCTCAGGCTCCTCGTGCGGAGCGCGGAGGGCGCCGTCGCCGGCCGCGCCGAAGCCTACGACCACGCGCAGGCGCTGCTCGCCGCGCTGCCGAGCGTCGAGACGCTGGCGGTCGAGGCGCCGCGGGTGGAGGCGCCGGCCGCCGCGCTCGAGACGGTGCCCGCCGAGGCGTCGGGCGAGCCGCCCGCCGGCGACGACGCGCGACCCCGGTTCGAGCCGGTCCGCGCCGCGCTCCGCGCCGAGCCCGCGCACCCGCGCGCCGACGAGGGCGGGCGGCCGGCGCGTCCCAGCATTCGCGTCAACCTCGACCGCCTCGACGCGCTCATGAGCCTGGCCGGGGAGCTCGTGATCGCGCGGAGCCGGCTCGAGCGCCACCTGGTCCAGTTCGAGCAGGTGGGCGAGCTGCTGTCGTTCACGCAGTCACGCATGGCGCACACCGTCGCCGAGTTCGAGCTCAAGTACGCGAACCCCCAGTGGCCGCGCGGCGAGCTGGCGGCGGACGGGGGCCTCGTCGAGGAGCCGGCGGCCCCGGGCCCCGCGGTGCCGCTGGGCGACGTCTTCGCGGAGCTGGAATTCGATCGCTACGACGACTTCAACATCCTGGCCCGACGGGTGGGCGAGATCTCGAGCGACCTCGCGGAGGTCCAGGTCCAGCTCGCCGGGCTGGTGCGCGCCGTTCGCGCGGACACGACGCGCGTCCAGCAGCTCAGCGGCGAGCTGCGCAGCGAGATCGCGCGCGCCCGCATGGTGCCGGTCGGCCGCCTCTTCGCGCGCTTCGTGCGCCAGGTGCGGGAAGCGGCGCGCGCGGCCGGCAAGACCGTCGCCGTCGAGGTCAGCGGCGAGGCGGTCGAGATGGACAACACGCTCGTGGAGCAGATCGCCGACCCGCTCCTTCACCTGGCGCGGAACGCCGTCGCCCACGGCATCGAGACGGAGGAGGAGCGGCGCCGGGAGGGCAAGCCGGCCCACGGGACGATCTACCTCGGCGCCGCCCAGAAGGGCGCTTCGATCTACGTCGAGGTCGCCGACGACGGCCGGGGCATCGACGCGGAGACGCTCCGGGAGGCGGCGGAGCGCGGCGGCTTCGTGAAGCCGGAGCTGCTGCGAGAGCTCGGCGAGCACGACCTCCTGGACCTGATCTTCCTGCCCGGCTTCAGCACGGCGGAGTCGGTGACCGCCGCGGCCGGCCGCGGCGTCGGGATGGACGTCGTGCGCACGAACGTCGGGCGGCTCGGCGGTGAGATCGAGGTGCAGACCGAGGTGGGCCGGGGCACGCGCTTCAAGATCAAGCTGCCGCTGACGGTGGTCATCTCCGATGCGCTCCTCGTGCGGGTGGGGCCGGAAGTTCTCGCCATCCCGGTCCCGGCGGTGAAGGCGATCGTCCGCGCGCGCCGGGAAGAGATCCAGTCGGCGGGCGGCGCGGAGTCCCTCGAGGTCGAGGGCAAGCGCGCGGACCTCGTGCGCCTGGACCGCGTGCTCGCGATCCCCTCCGCCGGCGTCGACGGTCCGCTCCCCGTCGTCGCGCTCCGCACCGGACGCAAGACGCTCGCGGTGTCGGTCGACGAGCTCCTGGGCAAGGAGGAGATCGTCGTCAAGCGCCTCGGCGCCTTCCTCGAGGGCGTCGGCCCGTTTTCGGGCGCCACCGTCACCGGCGACGGGCGGGTCATCCTGCTCCTCGATCCCGCGAGGCTCCTCGAGACGAGCGGCGCGGCGATGCCGGCGCAGGGCGCGATGGCCGAGACCGGCGGCGAGCGCGACGCTCCCGCCGCGCGGGCCGCGGACGAGCGGGGCTGTGTCCTCCTGGTGGACGACTCCGTGAGCGTGAGGAAGTTCGTCGGCGCGATGCTCGGGCGCGCGGGATTTGGCGTCGTCACCGCCAACGACGGCGCCGAGGCGCTGCAGCGGCTCGCCGCGCGGTCCGTGGACGTCGTCGTCACGGACCTCGAGATGCCGCGCCTCAACGGCTACGAGCTGATCCGCGACCTCGCGCGTCACCCGGCCACGCGCCATCTGCCCGTCGTGGTGCTGACCACGCGGGCCGGCGCCAAGCACATGAACCTCGCGCGGGAGCTCGGCGTCGAGCACTACGTCGCCAAGCCGGTCGACGAGGCGGCATTCGTCCAGCTCATCGAGTCCCTCATGGTCCCGCAGCCGGCGGGCCAGGCGGTCTGAGGCGCAGATGCCCCGCGTGCTCGTGATCGATCCCGACCGCGAGGCCCTCGCGGCCCTGCGGCGGGCGCTGGGCGCCGCCGGCTTCGGCAACGTCGCCGGCGTGTCCAGCGGCTCATTCGCGCTGACGATGCTCGAGCGCGACCGTCCCGACCTCATCGTGAGCCGCGCGTGCGTCCCGGACATCGACGGCGTTTCGCTGTGCGCCATCGTCCGGAACGATCCCGTCATGGCGGGCGTGCGGTTCCTGCTGGTCGCCCGCCCGGGCGACGAGCTTCCCGAGGGCGCGGTCGCGGGCAGGCCCGACCGGACCCTGGTGGGCGAGTTCACCGCCGCCGCGATCGTCTCGGAGGTGACGAATCTGCTGGCCGGCCATCAGGCGGCCGAGGTCACGCGTCGTGAGCCGCCGGCGCCCGCCGCGTCGCCCGACGCCACCCATGACCTGCGCGGCTCGCTGGGCGTCATGGACCTGCCCGACATCGCGCAGGCGATCGCGCTCGGCGCCAAGACCGGCCGCCTCGTCCTCGGGCTGCCGTCCGGGCGGGGCGTCCTCGTCTTCGACCGCGGCCGGGTCGTGCACGCCGAATTCTTCGGGCTCACCGGTGAGACGGCGTTCGCCGCGCTTGTGCTGGCGGCGCACGAGCAGGCGCACGGCAGCTTCGCCTTCAACCCGCTCGAGGCCATCGGGCCGGACGTGCCGAGGACGATCCAGCGCAATCTCAAGCAGCTCCTGCTGAGCACCGCGACCGAGATCGACGAGGGGCGGGCGGCCACGGCCGTCGCCCCCGTCCTGTAGGAGGAACGCCGCGTGCCGAAAGTCCTCGTCGTGGACGACAGCGTGAGCGTGAGGAAGGTGGTCGAGAAGGCCCTCGAGGGCCGCGGCCTGGAGGTGCTGTCCGCCGCGTCCGGCGCCGAGGCGATCGAGCGCATCGAGAGCGCACGGCCGGACGTGGTGATCTGTGACGTGGTCCTGCCCGACAAGGACGGCTATCAGGTCTGCCAGTTCGTGCGGGCGCACCCGGCGATCCACACGACGCCCGTGCTCCTGATCTCCGGCGTGGTCAACAGCACCGTCCTGACGCGGGCCGCCGAGGTGCAGTCCAGCGAAGTGATGTTCAAGCCCTTCAGCGCCGACGACCTGGTCCGGAAGATCGACGGCCTCCTCAGCGCGCACGCCAACGGCAAGCCGGCCGCGGCGCGCGGGCCCGCCCGCGCGCCGGCGTGGGCGCCTCCCGCCGCGGCGGACGAGCACGCCGGTATGGGCGCGACGCCGGCCGGCGTCAAGGGGCAGATCGAGTCGCTCGCCGGCACGCCCGGCGTGCGCTTCGTCGCGCTCGCAGATCGCGAGGGGTTCCTCATCGAGTCGGCGGGCGAGCTGGTGCCCGACGCCGAGGTGGCCGGCGCGCTGGCGTCGTGCCTCGCGGAGGCCTCCGGCGGCATCGGCCGCGAGCTGGGGCAGGGCGGGCTCCTGGGAACCATTCTCGAGTACGAGGGCGGCACCCTCCTGCTCCACGCCGTCGGTGCGTCGGCGCTCCTGGCCGTCCTGGTCGGCGATCCCGGCGCGCTCGGCAAGGTCCGGTACTACGTGAAGAAGGCCCTGCCGGAGCTCGCGAAGGCCTTGTGATGCCGATGCCCAGACGACGCGCGGGACGGGTGTCGTGGCTCATGCTGGTGCTCGGCCTCGAGCTCTCCGCTGGGGCCGTGCTGGGCCTCCGTGCGCTCGACGTCGTCGTCGACCTTCCGCTCCCGTGGTGGGCGCCGCTGGCGGCGCCGCCGCTCGTCTACGCGCTGCTCGGTCTCGTCGGCGCCCGGCCCTTCTCGCTGCGGCGCGGGGTCGTCGCGGCGGCGGTCATGTGCGCTTTCTACGCCGTGCTCGTCGCGGCGACGGTCGGCGTCCGCGCGACGCTGGATCTCGTCGCGTACGACGCGGCCGTCACCGCCGCGCTCGGCGGATCTCCGACGGAGACGCTGCTCCGCCTCGTCGCCGTCCCGCTGATGCTGGCGCCGCTCCGCCCGCGGCTCGC